>JBEBGU010000067.1:0-10899 GCA_040081325.1 Prosthecobacter sp. | reverse complement strand
ATGCTACGCCAAAAGAGAGGGCATTGGGGCAGGTTTTTGATCTTGCGGAATTCCAGTCTTTCCAAGTATCCACCCCTATGCATTGACGCCTCAAGTCATCAGGTTTTGTGATTTTTGAACCGTTCATTTGACGCTCATTTCAAAACCTGTGATCTCCCCCCACACCAAAACTTCCATCATTTTACCCATCATTATTTTACCATCCCTCCCGCGCTGAGATGAGGTAAAATGATGGGGAATCCAACGGATTTGCATGTCCCAACGCTCATCAGACGCTCATTTCAAAACCTCTTCGATCAGCGTCTTGTTAGCGGTTTAAATCCGTCCGTACCAAGTGTGGGCCTTCCACCTCGGAACTCTGGTGATGGACAAAATATGCCCGAATCGGTGGGCTTTTTTGCAGGATTGGCAGGCTTTTGATTTCGAGCGCAGGGTTATTTAGGATTTTAGAAGGGCTTTTGATTTCACACGGACATTCGGATTTGATGCCTTGCCTGCTTTGGACTAGCCTCATGCCAAGCATGGAACCAAGCACACAAGCTCCGGACTCTGAAACGCTCAGCCCATTATCACAGGTGAAGGGTCTCACGCAGATTGCGCTGGGCGCTGCGGCGGGGGCTTATGTGGCGAGTCGGATGAATCGCGGGGCGCTCTTTCTCACGGCAGGTCTCGCGTATGCCTGGTACAAACAGAGCCAAGCTCCGAGGGCTGCGACTCAAGTGGAGACGGAACTCTCCGTGACAATTCCGGAAGAGCCTGCGGTGCCCAGGGAACCAGAGCGATCACAGATTCCAGCACCTCAGGAGCCTACGCTGATCCATGAGTTCTTGGTCTCTCCAACCTCTGATTTAGTTCCACCCACACTCGTGGCCCCGGTCGCCAATGCTTGGGATGATTTGCGGGCAGCTCTGTCTCCGACTTTGACTGGAGCACTCGCTAAAACGGAGCCGCTCGTGCCTGCCATCCAGACTGAGCTGAGTCAGCCCGCGCTGCCTGAGCCACCGCCGATGTTCGAGATGAATCTGTGCGCCCCGTCCTCCCCTCTCATGCTGCCGAGCAGCCCTGATGGAGTGGATCTGCCAGATGAAATCGAGCTGCCCGAGTCACTAGAAATTGAGGAAGAAGCCACCAGCCTCTTCATCACACCCACTTCAGAGTTGCCGAGCCAACCGATCTCACTCGGACTTACAGGCCCCGTGGTCGTCCCAAAGCCAGGCACCCAACCGCTGACGGAGACTGTGCCGACAAAGGATAGCTCACTGTCCGCTCCCGTCGTGGTGCCGCGCGATGCTCAGGCGCGGAAGAACTTCTTCGACTGGCTGCGCGGTTAGTCTGAAATCGTTGAGAGTCGTTGGCTGAGAGTTGAGAGACTCAGACTTCCAAACCGGAACTCCGTTCCGTTGCGCTCAACTCCTCAACTCTCAACCCTACTGAGCAGCCCGGCGTCCCGCAGTGCAGGAAACATGGCACGCCAGTCGTGCATGACCTGTGGATCAAGGCTGGAGTGCAGCACCTGCTCACGTTCACCGCCGTCAGCGATTATGATGCCAAGAGGGTCCACGACGAGGCTGCGACCATTGTAGCTGAACTGCGGCTCCTGACCGCAACGGTTCACGCCGATCAAATAGGCTTGGTTCTCGATGGCTCGCGCCTGGAGCAGTGTGATCCAATGCTGAACGCGCTTCACCGGCCAAGCCGCGATGTAGATCAGAACCTCCGCCCCCAGTCGCACCGCTTCGCGCGCAGGCTCTGGAAAGCGCAGGTCGTAGCAGATCAGCGGCGCGATTTTGAAGCCACCCCACTCGAAGACGACGGGAGTGCTGCCGCGCTCATGAACCTCAGCTTCACCACCTAACGAAAAGGGCTGCATCTTTGTGTAGCGCGCCAGCACTTCACCGCTAGAAGAGATCGCCAAGGCTTGGTTGCGTGCTTTACCCGTGGTGTTGGTTGTGACGACTCCGCCGATGACGCAGCTCTGATACTCGGCGGCAAGGCTTTGCATAAAAGTCTCCGTCTCAGCTCCCTCAGCCTCAGCGGTGACGCTGATCTGGCAGGAGAAGCCCGTGGCAAACATCTCCGAGAGCACGATCAGCGAGCCAGGTGCAGGTGGTGACGCCGCGAGGAGTGAGCGGACCTTGGCAAAGTTTGCCGCTTTGTTTTCCCAGACGGAATCGAGCTGCACGGCATGGATGGGGAGTGTCATGACGGCATGATGATGCAGAGATGTGAATTGGGAATTGGCTTTTGTGATCTGGCCGTTAAAGTTTGTCTCCTATGGCACAATATTCCGTCCAGCCCGGTGATAACCCCAGCAAGATCGCCGCTAAGTTTGGCATGAAGCTGGCCCAATTTCAAAAGCTCAACCCAGGTCTCGTCGAGTGGGGCACTGGCAATTGGAAAGTGCTCTTTCCAGGCCAGATCGTGAATGTAAGCGGAGTCGTCACCGGGATGCCCGCAGAAACGGCAGCCACAGCAGCGACGAGTTTCGCCGCGCCACCGCCGTGGATGCAGATCGCGATCATGGAGCAGGGCGTGCAGGAGTGGGCCAATGGCGACAACCCACGCATCCTGGAATACCTGCGCAGTTGCGGCATCAGCGGCAGTCTGCTGCATGACGAGACGGCATGGTGCGCGGCCTTTGTGAACTGGTGCATCCTACGCGCTGGCTACAAGCCACAGGGTAGCGCGCGCGTCTCTGACTGGTGGGGCTGGGGACGCCCCGTCGCGGCGACTTACGGTGCCATCTGCATCACCCAACCACTCACCGTCGATCAAGCCGGCAGTGGTCACATCGGCTTCCTCCATGCGATGGATGACACAAATGTCTGGCTGCTCAGTGGCAACTCGAAGAACCAAGTGCGCATCGCCGCCTACCCGAAGAACAAGCTGATCCACAATGCACCCTATCGCTGGGTGCTTTGATGGGGCTTGATCCGTCGGATCTGGCTGATCAGACGGATCTGGCTGCTGCCAAGAACCTCCCCGTCGGGCTTTCTGCCACGCGCATCACGTCTTCCGGCGTGCCAGCCGCGACGATGTAGCCGCCTTCATTGCCACCGCCGGGACCGAGATCGATGATCCAGTCGGCGCAGCGGATGACATCCAGATGATGCTCGATGACGATCAGCGTGTTGCCAGCATCACGCAGTCGGAAGAGCACTTGCAGCAGCGTTTGGATGTCGGCGAAATGCAGGCCGGTTGTGGGTTCATCCAGCACATACAAGGTGCGGCCGGTGGCTTTGCGTGAGAGTTCGGCAGCCAGCTTGATTCGCTGGGCTTCGCCACCCGAAAGTGTGTTGCCTGCCTGACCGAGGCGGATGTAGCCGAGGCCGCATTCTTCCATCGTGATCACCTTGGCCGCGATGGCGCTGGCTTTGCCAAAGAAACGCGCGGCTTCACTGACGGTCATCTCCAGCACTTCGGCGATGTTGCGGCCCTTGAACGTAATCTCCAGCGTTTCGGCGTTATAGCGCTTACCATGGCAGTGATCGCATGTCACATAGACATCCGCGAGAAAATGCATGTCGATTTTGATCTGCCCATCGCCCTGACATTTCTCACAGCGACCACCGGGTGTGTTGAAGCTGAAACGCCCGACATCATAACCACGCACGCGGGCCAGTGGCAGTTGGGAGAACAGTTCGCGGATCGGTCCAAAGGCACCCGTGTAAGTCGCTGGATTGCTGCGCGGACTGCGACCGATGGGGGATTGATCAATCAGGACGACTTTATCAAAGGCATCGAGACCTGTGATGGACTCGTGCTTTCCAGGCTCATCCTTCGAGTGGTAAAAATGCCGCAGCAAGGCGCGCATAAGCACGCGATTCACGAGGGTCGATTTACCACTGCCTGAGGGTCCGCTAACGCAGGTCAGCAGACCGATGGGAAAGGCTGCTGTGACGCTGCGCAAATTGTGCTCAGTGGCCTGATGAACGGTGAGCCAGTCACTCGGCGCGCAATCAGGGCGAGGCGTTTCGACTCCGATTTTCAAACTGCCGCTGAGATACGCGCCTGTCACACTTTCCTTCGCTGCCATGACTTCCGCAGGCGTGCCCTGCGCCATGAGACGACCGCCATTCACACCGGCGGCAGGCCCGAGTTCGATGACATGATCGGCGGCACGCATCATGGCTTCATCATGCTCGACGACGAGCACGGTGTTCCCTAGATCGCGTAGTCTTAGCAGTGTGCGGATCAGCCGCTCGGTGTCGGATGGATGCAGGCCGATGCTTGGTTCATCCAGCACATAGAGCACGCCTGACAAACCTGCACCGATCTGCGTGGCCAGCCTGATACGCTGCATTTCACCGCCCGAAAGCGTGCCGCTTTCGCGATTCAAACCCAGATAGCCAAGCCCGACTTGCTCCAAGAATTCCAGTCGCTTCAGGATCTCTTTTTGCAGCTCCGCGACATACACACGCTGGTGCTCAGTCATCTCCAAGCCGCGCATCCAGTCCAGTGCATCGCGAATAGGGAGTGAGCAGAGATCGTGGATGGAGAGTGGTCCGCACAGAGGACTGTGCGGACCACCTTGCAGCGTCACCGCGAGCGACTCCTTCCTCAGCCTCTTCCCGCCACACGCCGGGCAGGGCAGAGGGTTCATGTAGCGCGTGAGCTGTGTCTTCAGCGCATCACTCTCGGCGCTTTCATGCAGGCGCTTGGCTTCATGGAGGAGTCCTTCATAGCTCTCACCCGTGCCGTGAAAAAGCGCGTCTTTAAATGTCTGAGGCAGGTCTTTGAATGGCACATCCAGTGCCACAGCGAAACGCTTGGCTAATGCCTCGATACCGCGTTGCTGAATGATCTTCAGCTTCGGGTTCCGCGCCCACCAGGATTTCACTGCGCCGGCTTTGAGTGAAAGCGATGTGTCAGGCACGATGAGCCCCGAATCTGGGGCCATGAGCGAGCCGACACCTTCACAGGTGGGACACGCACCGATGTGAGTGTTGAACGAGAAATGCTGCGGCGTCAGTTTTTCCAATAGATAGCCGGTGCGTGGGTTCGCATACGAGGTGGTGAAGCTCAGCACCTCATCGTTTCCATCGGCTTGAATGAGGAACTGCACCTCACGCTCATTCCAGTGCAGAGCGGCTTCAATGGACTCCATGAGCCGCTGCCGCACGCCTTCACGGATCACCAGTCGGTCCACCACGACCTCGACACGATGCTCCATGCCGCGTTCGGGATTGAGTGCATCATCCAGCTCCACGATCTCGCCATCCATGCGCACTCGGACAAAGCCCTGACGACGCAGCTTTTCAAACGTGGTGCGCAGTGCCGTCGCGTCCTGCGGCTCCAGCGGCGCGAGCACCATGCAGCGTGTGCCTTCACCCAATGCGAGAAGCCGATCACCAATCTCGGCAGGTGTATTTTTCACCAGCGCCTCACCTGTCTCAGGATCATGCGGATGACCAGCCACAGCATACAGCACGCGCAGGTAATCATAGATCTCCGTCACCGTGGCGATGGTGCTGCGCGGATTCGGCGAACGATGCACCTGCTCGATGGCGACGGCTGGTGACAGGCCCTCGATGAAGTCCACATCCGGCTTCTCAAGCTGATCCAGGAACTGCCGCGCATAGGCCGAAAGGCTCTGCACATAGCGCCTCTGACCTTCCGCATAAAGAGTGTCAAAGGCCAGCGACGACTTGCCACTGCCACTGACGCCTGTGAGCACGACCAGACGATGCCGCGGGATGTCCACGTCGATGTTCTTGAGGTTGTGCTGCCGCGCGCCGCGCACGCGAATGAAGTCCTGCGCCATGATGCGGCATCAAGACGCGGCCCTGTGCTGGTGCAAGCCGGAATGATGATGCATTCAGGCGCATCAAGAGGCGAGCAGCAGGCGTAAATCCGCAACATGTCAGACACATCACGCACTTGGTTGATCACAGGCTGCTCCAGCGGCTTCGGGCAGAGCATCGCAGAGGCAGCGCTGATGGCCGGAGATCACGTCGTCGCCACGGCGCGTAAGCTCGCTGATCTGGAGACACTGGAGCATCTCGGAGCTGGGCGCTGTCACATCCTCGCACTCGACATCACTGATGCAGCGCAGGTCAAAGCAGTGATCGCAGAGGCAGTCACGATCACAGGCCGACTCGATGTCGTCGTCAACAATGCTGGCTACGGATTGATCGGAGCTGTCGAGGAATGCAGCGAAGAACAAACGAGGCGGAATTTTGAAACGAACTTCTTTGGCACACTCAATGTCATCCGCGTTGCGCTGCCAGTGCTGCGTGCGCAAAAGAGCGGTCACATCGTGAACATCAGCGCGGTGGCAGCCATCGCAAACTACCCCGGCTTTGGCGTCTATGGCGCGGCGAAAGCGGCGGTGGAATCACTGAGCGAAAGCCTGCGCGCCGAGCTGGCTCCGCACGGCATCAAAATCACGCTGGTGCAGCCCGGTCCATTCCGCACCGCCTTCATCGAGCGTGGTCTCGATCACGCGGAGCCGATGCCCGACTATACTGGCACGGCGGGCAAGTTTGCCGCCTTCCTGAAAAACGTGGATGGCAAGCAGCCCGGCGATCCCGAGCGCGCCGCCGCACTGATCGTGAAGATGGTCCACGATGGCCAGTCCCCGCTGCGCCTGCCTCTGGGCAAATACGCCGTCAAAAAGATCCGCGACACCTCGAGCGCCCGCCTCCGGGAGCTGGAAACCTGGGAGCAGGAGGCCAAAGAGACCGACTTCCCATTGGGTTAAAGGCCATGAATTAATTATGGAATTTATATTCAATGCAGCTAAAATAGATGAATGCCACCCTCGCCCACCCTTTTCCACGCTTCCCAGCGCCTACTGCTGGTAGCGGGCTTGTGTCTCGGTTGGGCGGGTTTGAGCCGTGGAATCATCCTCTATGACACGGACAATGCTCTCGCGAACACCTCTGCGCCGACGGGTGATTATGCTAACAGTGGCTGGGCGTATGAAGGCAAGTATGGCGGTTTTTTGGGCACTATGATAGGCCCGCAGTACTTTATCACCGCGCAGCACTTCGCATTGCAAGGCAGCACGTTTATCAGCACGAGCACCTTCAATGGCGTGGCCGATGTGACTTACACGATCGATACCGCAGCGAATGGTGGCCAGGGATATTGGGACATCGCCGGCACAGACATGCGCGTGCTGAAGATCAATGAAACCTTCTCCAGCTACGCCACGCTCTACACTGGCAGTGCTGAAGTCGGCTCGACACTGGTGACCTTTGGTCGCGGTGGACCACGAGGCACGGCGATCAATGTCAGCGGCAGTGAGCACGGCTGGGAGCACACTGGCAGCGATGGCGTGGCGCGGTGGGGAGCCAATCAGGTGGATCAAATCTACTCCAGCGGTCTCGGCAATATGCTCAGGGCCGACTTTGATGCCGTCACTGGTCAGCATGAGTCCACACTCTCTGCTGGCGACTCCGGCGGTGGCGTTTTCATCGAAGTATCCGGCCAATGGTACTTAGCTGGCGTGAACTACGGCGTGGACAATTACTTTGATACCAATGCCACGCCCAATGATTTCTCCGAGTTCCCAGGCGCAGCACTCTACGACATGGGCGGACTCTACATTGGCGATGACCCTAGCTGGCAATTCATCACCGACACGGCACTCGATAAGCCATCGAGTTTCTACGCCTCACGAATCTCAGACAGCGCTCTGGAAATCGCCAGCATCGTCAGCGTGCCGGAGCCGGGCAGCCTAGGGCTACTCATCATCTCGGGCTGTGCTCTCATGAAGCGCAGGCGACTCAGCGCTTCATCTCCGCAAAGATAAGCCGCCCTGCTGAGGTAGGCAGCGCGCTGGAGATCACCACGTCCACCGTCTGGCCGACATGCGTCGCAGCCTGATTCACCACGATCATCGTGCCATCAGTCAAGTAACCCACAGCCTGATGCTTGTCCTTACCCTGTTTCATCAGGCTCAGAGAAAGCTCGTCACCAGGGTTGAGCTGCGGTTGCAGACTGATCGCGAGATCATTGAAGCTGAGAACGATCAGACCACGCAGCCGAGCCACTTTGGCCAGGTTCTCATCATTGGTTAGCAAGCGCGCATTCAGATCGCGCGCCAGATTCACAAGTCGTGCATCCACCGACATCTGGCGGTGATCCTCCCCCGGTGAGTCTTCATGAATGGAAAGGCGCACGCCAGCCGCAGCGCGCAGGGTTTCCATCACCTCCAGACCACGCTTTCCGCGCAGCACTTTCTGTGAATCGCCAGACTCCGTGAGCCGCTGCAACTCATCGAGCACGAAGCGCGGAACAACCAGCGCCCCGCTCAAAAAGCCAGTGGCCACCACCTGCTGGATGCGCCCATCGATGATGATGTTTGTATCTAATAGTAGCGGCTCCCCCTCCGAGCCATCACGGCGAAAACGCACGTAAGGGATGATGAAAGCAAACTGATCACGATCACTGCGCAGACCAAAAGTCACCCCAAAGAAAGCCAGCGAGACATAAATCAGGAACTCCGTTATGTTGCGGATGTCGTCCAAATTCTCCATGCGCTGGAAGACGCCGAGCTGGAAAATGCCAATGCGCGTGACCAACCATGCGCAGAACAGACCGATGCCTAAACCGAAGGTGATGTGTGAGAAGTCGCGCAGACTGAATCGGGCAAAAAGCATGTCTAGCAGGATGAGCAGCCCCATCGCCGCGCCACCGATGACCGCTCCGAACCACCAAGGCTGCTCGATACTCAGCGACACCACGACACCAAGCACCATGAACAAGGCGAAAAAGAGCGCCCTAACGAGACGGATGGACCAGACAGAATTCATGCAGTGGAAAAGTAAGAGCACCCTAGCGGCTGCCCGTCTTTTTGACGAGAGCCAAATTTTCCCCGCGTTCACAACATTAGCCGATAATGAGAATGCGGACTGAAGTCCACCTCATATTGAGCGGGCTGAGGCTCACCCCACAATAGTTTACCTTACACTTTAGGCCTTCATGCCTTCTTGGCGCAGGAAATTCTCGACCCAGGTGATGTCGTAGTTGCCGTTGTGGAAGTCACTGGTGGTGAGCACCTTGCTTTGCAGCGGGATGGTGGTCTTGATGCCTTCGACGACGAACTCACCAAGGGCACGCCTCATGCGGCGGATGGCGATGTCGCGCGTGGCACCGGTGACGATGAGCTTGGCGATCATCGAGTCATAATAAGGCGGCACTTCATAGCCTGCATAGACGTGGCTATCGACGCGGACACCGCGCCCACCCGAGGTGTACCAATGGACGATCTTACCTGGGCTCGGCGCAAAGTTACGTGCTGGATCTTCTGCATTAATACGGCACTCGATGCTGTGACCACGAGCCTTGGCATTCACGACATGCTCACTGAGCGGCAGACCGGCGGCGATGCGGATCTGCTCCTTGATGAGGTCGCAGCCATAGACTTCTTCGGTGATGGGATGCTCGACCTGAATACGCGTATTCATCTCCATGAAGTAGAAGTCTTCACGGTTGTTATCGACGAGGAATTCGATGGTGCCGCAGTTCTCGTAGCCGATCTCTTTGCAAATACGGATGGTGGCATCACCCATGCGCTGGCGCAGGGAGTCGGTCATCTTCGGGCTGGGGCACTCTTCGATAATCTTTTGGTTACGCCGCTGCATGGAGCAGTCACGCTCACCGAGATGCACGACATTGCCGAGGCTGTCGGCGACGATTTGAAATTCGATGTGATGGGGCTTTTCGACGAGCTTTTCCATATACATGGAGCCGTCTCCGAAGCACTTCATGGCCTCCATGGAGGCGGCCTGGAAGCTGGAAATAAGGGTCGCTTCATTGAGCACGGGCCGCATCCCACGCCCACCACCGCCAGCGCTGGCCTTGATGATGACAGGGTAACCAATCTTGCGCGCCCAGAACAGAGCTTCTTCTTCATTGTTGATGAGGCCATCTGACCCAGGGGTCACGGGCACTCCAGCGGCACGGGCTGTGGCACGAGCGACGTTTTTGTCCCCCATCATCGCGATGACTCGTGAGGAAGGTCCGATGAATTTGATTTTGCACTGCTCGCAGACATCAGCGAACTCGGCCTTCTCGGAGAGGAATCCGTAGCCGGGGTGGATAGCATCGACATTGGCGATCTCAGCAGCGCTGATGATGCGGCTCATCTTCAGATAGCTCTCACTGCTGGGGCCAGGGCCGATACAAATCGCCTCATCTGCCATGTGGACATGCATGGAGTCCACATCCGCTTCGGAATACACGGCGACGGTTTTGACATCGAGTTCTTTACAGGCGCGGATGATGCGGACGGCGATCTCACCACGATTGGCGACGAGGATTTTTTTAAACATGGGCAGTTGGGCGGGAGCTAAGGGCGATGGGCTAATTGGATCGAATCAGAGGCGCGAGAAAGAGACCGCGGAGAACACGAGGGATTCCGATTCTCAGACTCCGCCCCTGGGCGCTAGGCCTTGAGTTCAAAAAGTGGCTGGCCGTATTGAACAGGCTTGCCGTCCTCGACCAAAATGCGGGCGATGGTGCCGCGCATCTCAGCCTTGATCTCGTTCATGACCTTCATCGCCTCAATGATGCAAACGGTGGTATTTTCGTCCACCGAGTCGCCAATATTCGCGAACAACTTTTCACCCGGCGCGGCGGAACGGTAAAACGTGCCGACCATGGGACTGTTAATCGTGGGGCCGACAGGACTGGCTGGTGCCGCAGCCACAGCAGCCGTCAGGGCTGGAGCTGCCGCCGGAGCAGCAACCGTGTAATTGGCAGGAGCGGAGGAACCCATGGGGAGGTGCCTCAGGAGTTCCTTGGCTGTCTGGAAGTCGGACCCTCGGCGGAGTTCGACTTTTGAACCCTGGTTTTCAAAGTGAAAATAGCTCAGATCGTTCTCAGCCATGAGTGCGACGATCTGTTTAATCTGTTTAAGGTCCAAAGGTGTGGCCTCCTTGTCGTTCG
>JBEBGU010000066.1:0-10919 GCA_040081325.1 Prosthecobacter sp. | reverse complement strand
TCAGCCGTTGCCACCGTCTTGTATTCGATGAGGAATTCGATGTCGCCAAACTCCTCACTCGTCGTGGCGTAAGGGCCCGTGCCGACATTGACCAGCTCGCCATTTTCGATATGCCAGTGCTGGGCAAACTCCGCGCGTTGCTGTTTTAGATTTGCGTCCTTTTTCTCACCTTCCAGTTTAACCACGGAATGTGGATTCAGGCCATACCAGCCGCTTAGATCACTGCCATTAAAGATGGCGCGAAAGCCGGAGGGCGGCGTGGGCTCAGCAGCGTGCACTGAGGTAATAATCAGGGCGGCAAGATAGGTCGTGAATTTCATGGTAGGACCGACATAACGGAGAAAGTCGCTAAACAGTTTCACTCTCGCGCAGTCGATGCAGTATGCGGCATGAAACTGGACCGCGTCATTGCTAAGCACCGCTCACTTGGCCGGGGAGAGGCGCATCGGCTGATCTCGGCTGGGCGGGTGCGTGTGGACGGGCAGATCATCACTGGGAATCAGCATGAGGTGGATCGTTTTACGCTTGTTGAATTGGATGCGGTGACGGTTCAGCAACCCGAGCGTGCTTTGTATCTGATGATGCACAAACCGGCAGGTGTCGTCAGTGCCACGGTGGATGCGGAGCACAGGACCGTGCTGGATCTCATCGACGATCCTGACAAACAAACTTTGCACATCGCCGGACGACTGGATCGTTGGTCCACGGGATTACTTCTACTCACGAATGATGGCCGATGGTCAAAGCTGCTCATGGATGCCGCGTCGAAGGTGCCCAAGATCTATGTCGTCGAAACCGCTGAGATGATCTCACCTGATGCCGTCGCCGCGTTTGCACATGGCTTTCATTTTGCGATAGAGAACATCACGACACTGCCTGCGGAACTCGTTCTGCTCAGTGAGTGTCGTGCGCGAGTCACTCTCTATGAAGGCCGTCATCATCAGATCAAACGCATGTTTGGCCGTGTCGGGAATCTGGTCACAGCCCTGCATCGTGAGAGCATCGGCAAGCTACGGTTGCCAGAGGAACTCAAGCCGGGAATGTGGCGTGCGCTGACGCTTGAGGAAAGGCAGGCCGTGTAAATCCAAGTCAGATTCAGCAACTCCGGGGCGTTATCCAAAAACACATGAAGCCACTTTGGTTCTCCTTTCTCATCATCAGTCATGCCCACGCAGCACTACCTGCGATCCAGCCATTCATGGATCAGCACTGCATGGACTGCCATGACGCAGAGATGAAAAAGGGTGGGCTGGATTTATCGTCCTTATCCACAGATCCAGCAGATGCGGCATCGCAAAAAAAATGGGTGCGCGTGTTTGATCGTGTGACCGCTGGCGAGATGCCGCCGGAGAAAAAGCCACGCCCAAATGCGAGTGAACTGAAGGCCTTCATGGCCACGCTAAGCAGCGATTTAAGCACGAAACATGCGGCGCAAAAGGGCACCGTGCTGAGGCGACTGAATCGACGTGAGTACCAAAATACGATTAATGATCTGCTAGGCACCCAAGTCGAGGTGATCGCCTCGCTGCCTGAAGATGGGCGCGCGCTTGGCTTTGATACGGTAGGTGAAGCTCTATCCGTCTCTAGCGTGCAGATGCAGCGCTACATGGAGGCAGCGGAACTCGTGCTGAACGCCGCGCTCAATGCCGATGTGAAACCGGCGATGAAAAAGGAGCGCTACACTTTCGAGTCCGAACGCAACAAAACCAACCTGGGCAAGCAATGGCTCAAGCGAGATGACGGAGCCATCGTGGTCTTTAATGATGGCGGTTTCCCCGACACGCAGGTCCCCGGTTTTAAAGCAACTGCGGCGGGTGAGTATCGCGTGCGCATCACTGGCTACGGCTACCAGATTCAAGAGCCAGTGGCGTTTGCCGTCATCACTGGCACTTTTAATCGAGGCGGTGATCAGGACGTGCGTGGCTTTCATGAGCTGCCGCCTGACAAGCCCGACACGGTGGAGTTTACCCTCACACTGCGTGCAGGGGATGGCCTCAAAATCAGCCCGCAAGGTCTCAATGGTCCTGACGGGCACTCGCCTATTAAAGACGGTCCAGACAAGTATCCTGGCGAAGGGCTTGCGATCCAGAGTTTCGAGATCGAAGGCCCCATCCTCCGTGATTGGCCACCAGTCGGACAGAAGATGTTACTGGGCAACGCCAAGCTGCGTGAGCTGCCGCCGGAGAAGCCGTGGATGAAAGGCAAGAGTAACTACAAGCCCACATTTACGGCTGATAGCAGCGACCCAATGGCTGATTCGCGCCAAGCCTTACCCGCCTTCCTCAATGCTGCTTTTCGCAAGCCTGTCAGCGAAACTGAAGTACAGCCTTACTATGCGCTGTTTGATGCCGAGTTTGCGGAGAGCAAAGACTACCTGATCGCCATCCGCACGGCAGCCGTAGCCGCGCTTTGCTCCCCCGGATTCCTTTATTTGAAGGAGCCTTTGGGAAAGCTCGGCGACTACACACTTGCTTCACGCTTGAGCTACTTTCTCACTCGGCGCGCACCCGATGCGGAGCTGCTCCAGCTCGCCTCGAAGCAGCAATTGCATCAGCCTGAGATCCTGCGTGTGCAGACAGAACGACTGCTCGAGAGTGCGTCGTTGGAGAGCTTCGTCACTGATTTTACCGATGGGTGGCTGAACCTGCGTGAGATCGACTTCACCACACCTGATAAGCAGCTCTACCCCGAGTTTGATCAGCTACTGCAAGACTCCATGCTGCGTGAAACGCGCGGGTTTGTTCGCGAACTCATCACTGGAAACTTAAGTGTCGGCAATCTCATCCAATCCGACTTTGCCATGCTCAATGCACGTCTCGCTCGGCACTACGGCATCCCAGGCGTGAGTGGACTAGCCATGCAGAAAGTTAGACTGCCAACGGATAGCAAACGCGGCGGCATTCTCACGCACGCCAGTATTTTAAAAGTCTCTGCTAATGGCACCAACACTTCACCCGTCGTTCGTGGCGTGTGGGTGCTGAGTCGCTTACTAGGCATCGAGCCGCCGCCACCACCACCGGGCATTCCCGGCGTGGAGCCAGACATACGCGGCGCTAAAACCATGCGTGAGATTTTGGACAAACACCGCTCTTCTGAGAGCTGCAATGGCTGCCATCGGCAAATCGATCCACCGGGTTTTGCGCTGGAAAGCTATGATGTGATTGGTGGCTGGCGTGAGCGCTTTCGCAGCATCGATCAAGGCGAGTTTATCAGCCTCAAGGTCGAAGGCCGAAAAGTCCGCTACCGACTCGGCCCGCCTGTGGATGCCGCCGGGCAGCTCGCCACGGGTCAGGCTTTCGAAGACTTCGAGGAGTTTCAAAAACTGCTCCTCGCTAGCCAGGACATGGTCGTAAAATGCGTCGCCGAAAAGCTCCTCATTTTCGCTACAGGTCGCGAGCTGGGCTTCTCTGATCGCAACGAAATCGCGATTATTGTCGCTGCGTCGAAGGGCCAGAATAATGGGCTGCGCGACCTGCTACATCTGATTGTACAGAGTCCTATCTTCTTGAGTAAGTGATGGGAACTATCCGAGGCGTTGCGCCTGAGGCTGACCAACGTATAGAGGCATGACATGTCGTCTGCCTTTCTGCCTATTCTCGATGCTCTACCTGAGCGCAAGTCGCCCCTCATGGAGCGGCTGTGGTCGCTGCTGGAGGTGAAGTCTCCCGCTCAACTGGAAGCGATGGCCCATGAAGCACGCGGCATTACGCGGCGTAATTTTGGGCGCACGATGCGCATGTTTGCGCCGCTCTATGTCTCCAATGAATGCGTGAACAACTGCTCCTACTGCGGTTTTTCCCGCGACAACGCGAGCATCATGCGAGTGACGTTAACCATCGATCAAGTGGTCAAAGAGGCGCTGCATTTGGTGGAACAGGGGTTTCGGAACATCCTACTGGTGGCGGGAGAGCATCCTAAGTTTGTAAGTGATGGCTATCTTGAAGAATGCATCAAGGCCATCCGCGATGTCGTGCCAACGATTGGCATCGAGGTCGGACCGTTGGAGGCTCCTGATTATGAATTGATGGTGAAGGCAGGCTGTGAGGGGCTGGTGGTTTATCAGGAAACCTATGACCGCGCCGTGTATGCAGACATGCACACGGCCGGACCGAAGAAGGATTTCGACTGGCGCATCGCCTGCCCAGAGCGCGGTTATGAAGGGGGGTTTCGACGCATCGGTGTTGGCGCGTTGTTTGGCCTGAGTGACTGGCGACTCGAGGCGCTGCGACTGGCAGCGCATCTTGAGCATCTTTACAAGCACTGCTGGAAAGCCAGCTTCACGGTGGCCTTCCCTCGATTGCGGCCTGCAGCGGGTGGTTTTCACCCTATGACGGAGTTTCCCGACTGGGCGCTCGTGCAGACGATCTGCACATTTCGACTGATTTTTCCCGAGGTCGGCATCGTGCTCAGCACGCGTGAGCCTGCGCCGCTGCGTGATGCATTAGCTCCGCTAGGCATCACGGTTATGAGCGCGGGCAGTCATACTGAACCGGGTGGCTACACAGGTGCAGGCAGCGATGATTTGCATCAAACCGTGAAGGGTCGCCGAGTCGAGCTAACGACAAAGGACGGCAAGGAACGCGCTGAGGGGCAATTTGGAATCGCCGATGAACGAACTCCAGCCGAAGTGGCGGCGATGCTGAATCGGCAGGGATTGGATGCCGTGTGGAAGGACTGGGACCCGGCGATCTTGGCAGCCTAAAATAAAAACACCCGGCCTTTTGGGACCGAGTGTTTTTGTTGATGCGACAGAACGTCGTAAACTGATTAGGCAAAGAGATCGACAACTGGCACGCCCTTGTCCGCCACGGTGAAGGGGCGGTTTGAGGGGGACATGACGACTTCGTCCACGGGAAGACCCATAGCGTGACCAACAGTGGCGAGGAAGTCCTGTGGGCTGGTCTGCTTATCAGCAGGGCGGCGGCCTTCCTTGTCAGTAGAACCATAGGCGTAACCGCCCTTGACGCCTGCACCAGCAAAGACGGTGGAGTAAGCGAGAGGGTAATGGTCACGACCATCGTTTTCATTGACATCGGGAGTGCGTCCGAACTCTGAGCCAAGAACGATAAGCGTGGACTCAAGGAGACCCTTGGCCTGGAGATCTTGGATCAACGCAGAGAAACCTGTGTCAAGAATGGTTCCCCTAGCCGTCATGGCATTGTCGATGGTATTGTGCATGTCCCAGCTTCCAAATTGCACCTCAACGAAGCGCACGCCATTTTCGACGAGGCGGCGAGCGAGGAGACAGCCCTGTCCGAAGTTGTTTTTGCCGTATTTGTCACGAGTTTCAGGTGACTCCTGAGTGAGGTCAAAGGCCGTGAGGTCTTTGCTCTTCATGAGCTTCAGTGTTTCGTCGTAGAACTCGGAATAGGCCTTCACATCTTCACTCTGGAACTTTTTGCGGAAGGAAGAGTCGAACTCATTCATAAGCCCGATACGCTTGGCAAACTGGCCATCGCTAGTCGTTGGCTTGATGTTTTGAAGGCCGCTCTCTGGATTAGAGATCGGAATCGGGGACATGGCTGGTGGGAAGAAACCAGCACCGGGATAGGCGCTGCCGCTGTTAACGACAACACTGTCCGGGAGAGTCACATCTTTGATGCGGCCCAGGAAATGCGAACCCCAAACACCCATTGCCGGATGAACAATGGTTCCACGCGGCTCATAGCCCGTTTTCATGACATAAGTGCCAGCTTCATGCACACCTGTCTTGGAGGACATTGAGCGAATGATGGCCAGTTTGTCACCAAGGTCAGCGAGTTTTGGCAGATAGCCGCCAAGTGCTACGAGGTTGTCACCTTTAGCTCTGGCCGGTGTGCCAAAACCCTTCGTTGCGCCTTCTTTAGGATCAAACGTGTCGATGTGGCTCATACCGCCATTCATCCAAAGATAGATGACGTGCTTAGCCTTGCCAAAACCAGCAGTACCAGGACCAGACCTGGAGACGGCTTCAGCTTCTGCGGCTGCCATTTTGGCAGACATACCGGGGAGGAGGGAAACACCCAGAACGGACTTGGCCGTGCGGAGCATGAAGTCACGACGATTGGCGTCGCTAAGTCGTAGGAATTCGGATTTCATAGATGTAGTTATTTTGGAAGTTTGAGTTGATGGAGGATTATTGAACGAACATGAATTCGCGGGTGTTAACGAGTGCCCAAATCATGTTGGCGTAGCCGTCTTCACCAGCACCGAGAACGCGCTTGGAGATGTCTCTCTCATTCATTGTTGGTTTACGGCTCATGATTGCAAGAAACATGCTGTCCACCTTTTCGGAGGGATTGCGCACTTTTTCCATCGTGCGGAAGACAAGCGAATCGGGGCTGGTAAGCATTTCCTGTGCTTTACCATTCATGATGGAGAGCACTTGCGGCACGGTGCCGATTTTTGAACTGCCATCAATCAGAGTGCGCGGCGACTGTCCAAAGTCGGTCAGGAAGTGCCCACCAGGAGCAGGTTGAACGATCTCAGAAGCACGCATCAGAGCCATTCCTTTGTAACTTAGAATTTTCCCCGGTCCGTCGCTGGCCTCTGCCACTTCTTGCTTTTTGGTGGACTTGGAAGCCTTATTTTCCATCATCATGTCGTCACCGGCCATTTCCAGGCCACCACCCATTAGAGCGCGCTCCTTCTGCTGAATCTTACGATAGGCGTCATACTTCATGAGCACCGTCTGTGGATCGACAGTTTCGAGATTAAGGTCGATCGACTTGGCGTAAAGATCCTGGAGGGGTGCTTTGTACTGGTCAGGCTGGCCAAGAACGAGAGTCATGTAGCTGTCCCAGGCTTGTTCCGCCGTCATACGGCGTAGCATAGGCCCCTGGAAGTAATACTTCTCACCCATAACGATGTTCTCAGTAGTAGCTTCCGACTGATAGGCACGGGTGTTGTAAACGATGCGCATGAACTGCTTCAGATCGAAGTTTACACGAACCATTTCGCTGGCGAGATGCTTGAGAAGCTCAGGATTAGAGGCGTTGTTTGGATCGTCAATGTTAGTGACAGGCTCCGATACACCTGCACCGAAAGCACGCTTCCACATACGATTTGCGATGGTCATCGCAAACCGTGGATTTGTTGGATGAGTCATCCATTTAGCAAATGTGACACGGACTTTTTCGTCCTTCACGGCATAAGCTGGACTGTCTTTATCCTCGGGTGCCCAAGTGACAAACTTTGGTTCGACCATGGCTCCAGGGGCAGCATCTTTATACTTGTAGTCAGGCGGCAACTTCATGCCGTTTACGTCACGATCTTTAACTGCGTTCTGATTGGCGCGGATGTAGTTTTGGATGCCATTGCGGAGATTCTTGATATCCAGGCCGGCCTTTTCCACGAGGGGTTCAATACCTGCCATGAGTTTCCCCATAGGATCGGTGCCACCAAGATCCCTACCGTTAAGTTTGGTGGTGGTAGCTCCAAAGTAAGCCGCCATTTCATAGAATTGCTTCTGAGTCCAATCGGCGAAGGGATGGTCATGGCACTGGGCACAGGAAACGTCTGTACCGAGGAAAACGGTCAGCGTATTCGCCAGATTATCCAGAGGCATCCCCGAATCACGAAGGAGGTAGCCAGCAGCACCATTGTACGTGCCGTCAGGCTTCTTGTCCCACATTTTACCGGTAGCAGTGACCATGTCACTAACCATCTCATTCCATGGGCGGTTCTTGGCGATCTGCTCCTTGATCCAGCCAATGTAAGGAGTGCCACGTACATTGTCGGCCTCGAACCTGTCCATCACACGCAGCATCTCAGCAAAGTAATTGTAGAGATGGGTCTTATAACCGTCTGAATCCAACAGCATGTCGATGAGTTGAGCACGTTTGGCTTTGTCTCCACTTTTGAGGAAAGCACTAGCTTCGTCATGGTTTGGAATACGCCCAGCGATATCAAGATAAACGCGACGAACGAACTGCTCGTCAGTTGCGGCCGGATTCCAACCCGTGATCGGAACTTTACCCGCTTTGACACGGTCAGGATTCGCTTTGGTCAGGCCCGCGCCCACCAGCTTATCAATGGCTTGCGCAGCTTGGGCCACTGTAGCTGTGGCAGGCATCGCCGCTGCTACAGCAACCGCAACAGGCTTGGCTGCTTTTGCGATCGCCTGATCCTCTGGGGAAAGACGGGCGAGAGCGAACTGATGCAGGGAACCGTCCGCCGTCTGGAGGACAATGTTTTCGCCTTCGATCTTGACGAAGGAGGCGTTCACTTGGCGGCCTTGGACGTCGGTCCACATGCGAGTTTCCGCAAAAGCGGAACCGACGCAGAGACCAGCAGCAAGAAGGCTTGCGAGCAGTGTTTGGGTAGTGTTCATGGGTATTGAGGTGAGTGTGAGCTGTGTTACTCCGGTCGGGGAAACGGACAAGTTACCCGGGCATTAGGCGGAAAATACAGTCTTTTTGTTTTTCTTGAAGGTTTTTTTGCCCCGACTCGGGCTTTGCCTCTGCGACTTCATTGAAAACTTGCACCCAAGATGGCCTGTGGCACAGGGCAGCCTCATGCTCCCACTGCTCAAATCCGCCTGGCATTTCTTTCGGCAAAACGATCTCCGAACGGTCTGGCGCGCGCTGATTAGCCGTGATGCACACCCATTGCTCCAATTCATCAAATATGGCTGCTGTGGCGTGGTGGCCGCAGTCACACACAACGGCATCTTAGCCGTCCTATCCCTGACTATCTTCCCCGCTAGCCAGGGGATGATAGTGGACGGGCAGGTGCTAGATGAAGCATTACGGGCCAAGAATCTGATCATCAATAACGCCATCGCTTGGCCCTTTGGCACGCTGATGGCCTATTGGCTGAACATTCTTTTTGTCTTCACTCCAGGTCGTCACGGCAAATTGGCCGAACTAGCCATGTTCTGGATTGCCAGCGCCATCGGCTTCTTCCCCGGCGGCTTTGTGGCTCACTGGCTGGCCTCCAGCTTCCACTTACCCTCACTGATCGCTCAGCTAGGGTTCGTGGTGACATCAGTGATGGTGAACTTCCTTTGCCGAAAGTTCATCATCTTCAAACAGTGATCACTCCAAATCGCTGATCGACACCGGCTTGCCACCCTGCTCGGCGCTCTTATCGGAGGCGAAGATGACCTCAAAGCTGCGCAGAGATTCGGTGAAACTCGTGAGCGGCATGTCTTTGCCTTCATCCAGGGCATCGAAGAAGGCCTGGAATTGCGTCGCGTAGGGATGATCGCTGACATCGCCGGAGTCGAGCATGTGCATGGAGAGACTGCCCCAGGCCTTTTTGTCACTCTTCAGCTTGTTGGAGTGGATTTTGTTATCCAGCAGGCTGCCTTCGCTGCCAACCAAATGCGTGTGGAAGTAATAAGGCTGCAAGCAGTCCACCACGGCGGCGGTCTTGCCCACAGCGCCATTCTTGAACTTCACCAGCGTCACGCTCGTCGTGTCGTATTCATAAGGGGCGAAGATCTCACTCTTCGATTTCGTGCTGAAGCTGGTGACGCTCTCCACCTCACCGGGCATGACCATGAGCAAGGCGTCCAAGGCATGGCAGCCAGCGGTCAGCAGTGCGCTGCCGCCATCCTTCTTGCCGATGTTCCAGCGGAACTGGCCATACCAGGGGCCGATGCCGTGATAGTAATCCACTTCGCCGTAATGGATCTCACCGAGCAGGCCTTCATCAATGATCGCCTTTGTGGACTGGAACTGGCCGGAGTAGCGGCACTCGAAGCACACGCAGCCCTTCACGCCGTTCGACTTCGCCGCCGCGACGATCTCGCGCACTTCCTGCAAGCTGTTCGCCATCGGCTTTTCGAGAATGATGTGCTTCTTCGCATTCGCCGCCGCCACGGCCTGATTGCGGTGCTGGCTCGGGTAGCTGGTGATGTCCACCACATGGATGTCCGGGTCGGCCAGCATCGCGTCGATGTCCTGGTAGGTCTTGATCGTGCCGCCGTGCTTCGCGCTCACCTCCGCGCTGTCCAGCGGACGCGAGGAATAGATCGCAGTGACCTGGGCCTGCTTGGACTTGTTGATCGCTTCGATGTGAGCAGTCGCTGCCCAGCCATATCCGATGATGCCGACGTTGTATTTTTTCATGATGAGAGATGCAGATTGCTCCACAGACGGAGCTTTGAGTCAAACCAATACCCTGCGGCGGATGAAGGCCTTTCAGGGAAATCCAGGCTCTGCATCGAAGCTTGCGCACCCATGAATCACGCTCACAATAGCGCCCCCTAAACTTAAACGCATACCATTATGGCCGACATCACCACCAGCGCTGCTGACAAGAAAGACAAAGAATACTTCACTGACGTGCCGCAGGCCGCTCCGGGCTTCTTCCTCAAGGGCTGCCACCAGTATGACTGGGGTCTCAAGAACCGCCTCAGCCGCGTCTTCAATCCCAAGGACGGCCGCACCGTCATGCTCGCCTTTGACCACGGCTATTTCCAGGGCCCGACGACTGGCCTGGAGCGCGTCGATCAGACGATCCTCCCCCTCGAACCTTATGCGGACTGCCTCATGCTCACGCGCGGCATCCAGCGCAGTGTGATCCCGGCTTCCACCACGAAAGCCATCGCGCTGCGTGCCAGCGGTGGCACCTCAATGGTGAGCCCGTTTGAAGAATGGGAAGGCGAGATCGACGGCAAGAAGGCCAAGTTTGGCCGCCCAGGATTCGAGCCGCTCTCCAATGAAAGCACCGCGCTGAATATCGAAGAAGCCATCCGCCTGAATGCCAGCGTGCTCGCGGTTCAGGTGTTCATCGGCAGTGCTTATGAGCGCCAGTCGCTGAAAAACCTGACCGACCTTGTGGATGCTGCGAGCCGCTATGGCATCGCCGTCATGGGCGTGACCGCTGTGGGTCGTGCGATGGCTCGCAACGCGCAGTATTTCCGCCTGGCCACCCGCATCATGGCGGAACTCGGTGCGAACGTGGTGAAGTGCTACTACACGGAAACCGAA
>JBEBGU010000733.1:0-2904 GCA_040081325.1 Prosthecobacter sp. | reverse complement strand
CGCACCTCCCGGTCAGTAATCTGAACTGATTTAGTCAAACTCACAGCGCCGTCGGGAGTCTCTCCCGACGGCGTTTTCTTTTGCCCATCACGCGAACGCACGCCAATCATCCTACTATGTCTGTCTGCCCCGTTCTGGCCCTTAGCTCTACCGCGAGTGTTCTCTCGGTGCTGGCCATCTTGCTAAGTTTAGCGGCACTTTTTCATCTACTTACTCGCCATCGCGATCCGCGCACGGCGGCGTTCTGGGTAGCTCTCGTCGTTCTCTCGCCTGTGGCAGGTGCCTGCATGTATGCCCTGTTCGGCATCAATTTCGTCCGTCGTCGTGGCAGAACTTACCGTGGCAGCATCGGCCCGGCGTATCGTGACCCCGCTCCCACATGCCCACTCTTTGTGCATGAGTCGCCCAGCCTCGCCGAGCGTGACTGCGCACTCGCGGTGACACTCGACCGCATCTCACGATTTCATTTCACGTCTGGCAATGAACTCACGCCGCTAATCAATGGTGATGCGGCCATGCCTGCCATGCTCGGGGCGATCCGCTCGGCTCAAAGTAGTGTCGCATTTTCCAGCTACATCTTTGAGGCGCATCACATCGGCGCTGAATTTGTCAGCGCACTCGCCGCCGCTCATACTCGCGGCGTGCAGGTGCGTGTGATCGTGGATGATGCTGGCACGCGCTACTCGTGGCCGCCCGTCACGCGTGAACTCGCCCGCCAGGGTGTGCCCGTGCGCCGTTTCATGCCGAACCATTTCATCATGCGCCTAATCACGATGAACCTGCGCAATCACAAAAAACTCCTCATCGTGGACGGTCGCCTGGCTTTCACTGGTGGCATGAACATTCGCGAAGGGAACATGATCAGTCGCCAGCCGCCCCACCCTGTCCGCGATTTGCACTTCCAAGTCACTGGCCCCATCGTCGCTCAGCTCCAGCGCGTGTTTGCAGAGGATTGGAGCTTTTGTGATGGCGAGGTTTTAGATGAGAAGCTCTGGTTCCCAGACATCCCAACCACGGGTTCAACTCATGCGCTGGGCATTGTCGATGGTCCTGATGAAGATATGGAAGTCATGCCCACGGCGCTCTTCGCTGCACTCAATGCAGCGCGGCATCGGGTGTGCATTTTGACTCCGTACTTTCTGCCAACGCCGATCCTCATCGCTGCTCTCCAACTCTGTGCGACTCGCGGCGTCGAGGTCTCGATCGTGACACCTGCACAGAATAATATTCCATTCGTTGCCTGGGCTGCGCGCACTCTGTATCCCGAGTTGTTGCATGCAGGCTGTCGTATCTTCGAGTCACCGCAGCCTTTCGATCACTCGAAAGTCTTGCTCATTGATGATGCCTGGTCCTGCATTGGCTCCACGAACTGGGACCCACGCAGCTTACGCCTGAACTTCGAGTTCAATCTCGTCTGCCACGACCCCGCTTTCGCCTCACGACTGCACAGCATCTTTGAGGAAAAGAAAACGCAAAGCATCGAAGTCACCGAGGCCATACTAAGCGAGGCAACGCTGCCCGAACGACTGCGCAACGGCCTTGCTCGACTATTCATTCCCATTCTCTAAAGAAGAGCGAGCCACGGTCCTTTGCTGCTATGGCCGTCCGTCTTTACGCTGGAAAAGCCCACCAGATTCGGCGATGAACACATCTATATGATCAGCCTCCAGCGAACGTTCTCTTTCCCGCCACTATTGGCGTGCCTGTCCGCTAGCCTGCTGATCACGCTGAGCGCACAGACCGCAGCACTCATAGATGCACGGGCGCTGGAAGCTCGACTACCGACACCAAAGTTGTCGCCGAAATTCTCCTTTGATCTCAGTCCGCAGCGCCAGGAGCGACTGCAAAAGCTCCTGCCAGACACCCTCCGCCAGCTTTCTCAGCGTGAGACTCTGCACCTACTCGTGCTCGGCGGTGCCGATGCACTAGAGATATGGAACGGGGCAGATAAAACGCAGCCTTTGCAAACCTACCCGGCCGTCTTCGCCCGTGATCTAGCCGCTCAGTTTTTTTACACAGGCGGTGTCCGTGAAGCTGGAGAGCCAGCGCTTGATTCGCTGCTGAGTCCCAGCATCACGATTCGCACATTGAACCGCGCCGGCGGCAGTGTGCTGGAGGCTGCGGCCATCCTAGATTCGACCGCACGTCAGTCGCCAGTGGATCTAGTGATGCTCTGCTATGGGCAGGCTGAGGCTCAGGCGGGCATGTCGCCCATGACCTTCCTGCGCGGTATCCGTCAGGCCATTGAGGCGGCCCATAAAATCGACGCTGAAGTGATCCTCTGCGCGCCCTGGTTGCCGATGAGTGCGCAGGCTGAACTTGCACTGGGATCAGCGCGACCGCTCGCTGATGCGCTCCAAGAGTTCGCCGACGATGAAGGCGTCATGGTGGTCGATCTGGGTGATCTCTCTCGTCTGCTGGAACTCCCGATGAATGATGCCAAAGATGAAGGCATAGTCTTTGAGCGCGTAGCCACGGTCTATCGCGGCTTTTTTCATGAGACCGCAGACGGGCACTTTCAACCGCGCGCATCCCTGCATCAGCAGTTAGGCAGTCTTCTCTTCAAAAAAATGCTCGATGGTCCGACCAAGCTCACGTGGTCGCTGACAGACGCCTCCGCAGCGTGGCAGAAAGATGGAGCTGCGCTGGAACTGCGCTGCACGGTGAGCAATGACACCAAGCAGCGGCTTGATCTCACCCTGCTTCCACTGATCGGCTCTGGCTGGAAGCCCGTGAAAGCCCAGCCACAAATGTCTCTACCCGCTGGCGCACGCCAGACGGTAACGCTCCAGTATGCACGTCAGAGCAGCGATGCAGCACCTATTCAGGAGAGTGTGGTCAGGCTTCCCATCTTGGTCATTGCAGGTAGTCAGGCACGCGTGGAAACACTGCGCGCTGCGGTAC
>JBEBGU010000732.1:0-2912 GCA_040081325.1 Prosthecobacter sp. | reverse complement strand
TCCTGCCTTTAAAGAATGGAGTGGCAGTTTTTTTGTCAAAGGTGGCCGCCCTTACTTTGGACCCAAATCATTGCTCGATGAAGTGCCTGGGCTGATCGAAGAAGCCACGCAGGGCTATCCCTCGGTGATGAAAAATCACACCATCTTTTCATATGTTGATCTCAAACCGGATACCTATTTCGACGGCTCCAAGATCACGTATCGATCTCTCGCAGGTATGCGCAAAGACGGCACTATCGTCTTCATTCTTTCCGGTGATGGTGGCGTGATGAATGTGAGTGAAGCCGCTGAATTAGCCCGCAAGCTGGACTTGCAGCACGCGACGCTTCTCGACGGTGGCCGCGCTCTTCAATACAGCCTCATGACCGAAGACGGTCCTTGGCACTTCACAGCTCTGAACACGCGATTGAATTTCGAACATCGTTGGCTGGAGCCGCAGCGCTCGCCGGTTTACATTGGCGTCCGCAGACGTGCGCCGCAGATCATATCAGTGGGGCAGGCTCCGTAATTCCTGCTTGCCTCATCATTCATGCGCTGGATGGATGAGCCGTTCCTGACCATGCCATCTTCTCCCGCCATCTCCGTTGTCGTGCCACTCTATAATGAGGAGGACAACATCGCCGAACTCCAAGCTCAGATCGCTACAGCTTTGTCTGGCATGGATTATGAAATGGTGCTCGTCGATGACGGCAGCACCGATGCCACCGTGAGCCGCGTGCAGCGTGGGGATCGCGTGCGGTTGTTGGAGTTTGAAAAAAATGCCGGTCAAAGCGCTGCCATGCATGCAGGCATCAATCAATCACGCGGAGACATCATCGTCACGCTCGATGGCGACATGCAAAACGATCCCGACGACATCCCGGCGATGATCGCAAAGTTGCATGAAGGCTACGACCTCGTCTGCGGCTACCGCGCGCATCGAAAGGACACCGCCTTTAAGCGAATCCAAAGCCGCATCGCCAATGGAGTGCGCTCACGCTTCGTCGGTGACAATGTGCGCGACACTGGCTGCACGCTCAAAGTTATGCGCCGTGAGTGTCGTGAAGCTTTACTGCTCTTCCACGGCATGCATCGTTTCATCCCAGCACTCATCGGAGGTATGGGCTGGCGCGTCTCTGAAATGCCAGTCAATCATCGCCCACGCATTCATGGAGTCAGTAAGTATGGATTTGGTAATCGTGCTTTGCGGGCCACCATGGACATGTTTGGTGTTCGTTGGCTAAACAACCGCCGCCGCACCTATCGAATCAAATCATGAACTGCATGTTTCAGTCTTGACCTTGTTGGCCTGCCTCCTGCATCTTGCCGACGATTTACGTTACTGCTCCTGGAATGAACCTGCGCGAACAACTCCGAAACATCTTGCCAACGATCCTGCCGCAGGATCCTGAGGAAGCCATCAAGGGCACCGAACTCATACGTCTGGTTCGCCTGCGTCTGGGGGATGACTACAGCGACGCGACACTGCGCTATCATTTCTCCATCCTCTCTTACGACTCCACATCAGCCATCGCTAAAGTGGATCAGGGGCAGGGCTACTACCAGCGTCTGAAAAGAGCAAGTAACAGCGGCGGGTCTGGTCGGCTACTCTTCGGCGGCAGTGAAGTGGACGAGGATGTCATGCAGATGCGTTTCCAGCGTCTGCTCGCCATCTACCAGCGCATGAGTGTGCTGCGCTCACAGTACCCCTTTCAGCTCAATGGTGGTGGTGACTCATTGCTCGACATCAAAGGCCAGTGGGACATCCCCGACCTCGTCACCGCTGAGTGGGATCTCGACACCTCAGCCGAAGACGTCACACGCTTTGACTCCGCCATGCTCGATCTCCGCCGTCATCTCGGTGGCCCTGAAACCAGCCTCACGGGCGTGCAGCTCAAACTCGGACTCACGCTGGAAAATTACGCCGCAGAGTTTTTCCAAGCCGTCAGTGCCACACGCTGGACCTTGCAGAGTGAACTCGTCATCGCTGAGACTCTAAATGACGAAGCTCTAGTCGATGCCCTGCGCAGCCTGGGACATCAGTTCGGCATCGGCATCACCAGCCTCGGCATCAGCGTCACGCAGCTCGACGACTTTCCCTCATCCCGCGAGATCCTCGCCATGAGTGACGATCAGTTTGAAAAAGTGCAGGAAAAACTCCGCCCTCAGCGCCTCACCATTGCTGCGCCACGTCAGCGTCTCGACTGGTCCGCACTCTCCACTCTCAGAAAGAAATACGACACTGTCTCCGACATGATCAGCTGGCTCAGCGACTGTCTGAGTCGCCAGCAACCTGAGTGGAAGTAAGCACACGCATCGTGTGAGATTAGCGCGCTCATCTTCGTTTCATTGGGCCATCCATGCATCGCTTTCTCTCTCTACTTCTCCTGTGTCCGATACTCAGCATCGCCACGCCACGCGCCGAGCATGTTTTCATCTTCAGCATTGATGGCGGTAAGCCCGCAGTCATCGCCGAGAGTGAGATGCCCACGCTGAAAAAAATCGCGGCTGAAGGTGCTGTGACTTGGCAGGCCAATACCATTGTTCCGCCAAAAACACTCCCCTCTCACACATCCATGCTCACCGGTGTGGGACCAGATAAGCATCATGTGCTGTGGAATGATTTCTCACCCATCAAAGGCCTCGTCAAAGTGCCGACGGTATTCTCTCTGCTACGTTCCGCTGAGCCAAAAGCCATCACCGGCATGTTTGTCGGCAAGGTGAAATTCCGTCATCTCTGGCTAACCGACTCACTTGATATTTTCGACTTCGGCGGACCTCAGACGGCCACACCTGTGGCTGGTACGCCTGAGATCGAGAAGGATAAAAAGCCCTCGCAAATGGTCGCTAAAAACGCCGCTGCTTGGATCAAAGAAACCAAGCCGCGCCTAGCCTTTATCCATTTCACTGATCCTGACAGCGCAGGCCACGCG
>JBEBGU010000731.1:0-2913 GCA_040081325.1 Prosthecobacter sp. | reverse complement strand
TTTGACGAATGAGCGGCTTCTTCAGGCGGTCGCGGTGATTGTAGAACTTGAAGGCAAAGCGGCCCTTCAGGCAAGTGTGTGCATGATTCACCTCCGCATCGACCGGAGCCTGGATGCTGAGAACCTGATCGCCTTTGGTGGATACGTTGAGATTGCAGCCGACGCCGCAGTAAGTGCAGATCGTGCGGGTCTTCTTAGTCGCCTCGATGGATTTGGAGAAGAACACGTCACTAATGGCCGAGGTCGGACAAGCCTGCGCACAAGCACCGCAACTCACGCACTCCGAGTCCGCGAAGGACTGATCGAGGCCCTTGATGATCTTCGCGTTGAAGCCGCGACCATGCATCGAGAGCACATGCTGGCCTTGGATTTCATCGCAGGCACGCACGCAGCGGGAGCAGTTGATGCACTTCGACAGCTCGCTGGTCATGTAAGGGTGCGAATGGTCCTTCGCACGATCCAGATGATTCGCCCCGGCGGGATAACGCACGCCACGGATGCCCACTTTGGCCGCCACGGTCTGGAGTTCGCAGTTTCCACTCACCTCGCAGGTCAGGCAGTCCAGCGGATGATCCGTGAGCACCAGCTCGACGATGTTTTTGCGCAGCTTCCGCACTTTCGGCGATTCCGTGAAGACATGCATGCCCGCCGCCAACGGCGTGTGACATGAGGCTACGACGCGACGCGGCCCATCGGCCAGCAAAGCGACCTCGACGCTGCACACGCGGCACGCACCATACGGTTCAAGCTGCGGCGCATCACAAAGTGTCGGCACAAAGCCACGACCTTTGTGGCGGTCGATGAAGTTGAGCAGCGTTTCGCCGGACTCGAAGCGGAGCGGTTCGCCGTCGATGAAGGCGGTGAGGGTGGAGAGATCTTGGACCATGGTTTTGAAACGTTACGTTGGATGTGTTTCAGGCGGAAGCACGGAAAGCACAAAATCATAGATGCGGCGGGCGGCGGCGAGGGCTTCTGCGGCTTGCTGCGCAGATGGCATTGGGGCTTCGTCATCGGCCGGGTAGCGAAACTCTGTCGCGAAAGGTGTGATGGCATCTGCTATTGTCTGCAACGTGGCGAAGCAGGCGTTATTCGCGGATGCCAGTTGGACTAGCTTTCCGACATCGTGCGTTTTTAAAATGGAGATGTCTTCGCTAACTAGAAAAGCTTTCATCACCTTCTCCGCCGCCTGCTGACAGTGATAGACGACTGTGTCGAGCAGGTCGCTGCGATGCTGCGCTGTGAACTCCGCATTGGCGAGGTCGTTGCGAGCGCGAATCAGCCAAGCTTGAATCGTTGGATACAGCTCAACGCCCATACAGCAATCTCCCTTCGTTGAGAATCTTGAAGGTCAGCGTGGGCTTGAGTAGCTTCACGCGATCCACCTCTGCCCGTGTCTTGACGATCACATCTTTGGGGAGATCCAGACCACTCAAGGCTCGGTGCGCACTCTGTGCACGACCGACCGAGTTATCATCACTGTTGGAAACAACCACGAATAAATCCAGATCGCTATCCTCTGTCGGCTCGCCCCAGGCATACGATCCGAAGAGCCAGACCTGCTCGGGTTTAAACTCCTCCACGAGCCGTCGTGTGGCCTCCGCGATGACAGGCTGCGCGTCCGTGATGCGGGTGCTGCTGGCCTGAGATGGGAGTGTGGTGAGGTCTTGAACCATGAGGAGTTATTTTAGCTCTGAATGCTGACGTTTATAGATGACGCATCAGTGGGCGTCGAGTCTGGAAGTCGTGACTTATTCTTTCGTGCTGCTGCGCTTCTTCGGGGAGGTGAGATAGAGCAGGGCACCGATCAGGATCGTGATCAGTCCGGCCAGGGATTCGCGCGGCTGATGGATCATCTGGTAGGTCATCATCCAGGTGCTGATGCCGATGAAGATCAGCGGTGTGACTGGGTAGCCCCAGCAGCGGATGGGGCGTGGCAAATTTGGCTCGGTGCGACGTAGCACGATGAGTCCGATCACGGTCAAAAAGGAACAGAGCTGGATACTGAACTGTACATAGTTCAGAACTTTCTCAAACGTGGCTGTGAGGATCAGGGTGATGACGATGGCGAGCTGTGCGAGCAACGCGGCCCATGGCACACCACCCGCCGTGACGGCTGCAAAGGGCGAGAGAATGCGTACGTCCTGGCCGAGCGCCATCGTCACGCGCGGCCCCACCCAGGTCATGGCGCTGATGCTGGAGACGAGTCCGAGACAGATCAGGCCAGACATGATCCGGCCACCCTGCGTGCCAAAGATGTAGTTCGCGGCGACATGCGCGACATCGACCTGACCGGCCAGTTCCTTCATCGGTGCCACATGCAGGAAGACGGCATTCAGCGCGATGTAGAGCAGGCTCACGAAGAAGGTGCCGATGCCGATGGCGAGCGGCACATTGCGCTGCGGATTCCTGATTTCTCCGACGATGTAGGTGGCCGCATTCCAGCCTGCATACGAGTACATCACAAACACAAGACTGATAGCGAAGGGCGGGCTGGTGATCAGCTCGGCGTCTCCAGTAGCGGGCAGAAAGCTCACGGGTTGTGGATTCGCCACGCACATGCCAGCGCCGATGAAAACGAGGATGAGCACCACCTTCATCCATGTGGCCACATTTTGAAATCGTGCTCCGACATGGATGCCGGACGAGTGAATGATCGTGACCACAGTGACGACTACTAGTGATGCCGTCATGGGTGAAACGATGCTGGTGACGCCACTGAGATACTTGCCGAGCGCCATCGCCGCTAGTGCGATCGGTGCGGCAAAACCCACCGTGCATGAAAGCCAACCCGCGATGAAGCCGACGCAGGGATGAAAAGCCCGAGAGAGAAATTGATACTCACCACCCGAGCGCGGCAAGGCGGCGGCGAGTTCCCCATACGCCAGTGCTCCGCAAAAGGCGCACAGCCCGCCG
>JBEBGU010000730.1:0-2918 GCA_040081325.1 Prosthecobacter sp. | reverse complement strand
GATCACTTCTGCGCGGCACGTCTGATCCGTCTCCAGTGTCGAGATCGAGCGCCCATCTCGCAGCACGGTGATCCTATCCGCGATGGCAAACACCTCCTCCAACTTGTGCGAAATGTAGATGCAGGCGATGCCACGCCGCCGCAGATCTCGCAGGATGTCCAGCAGCACACGCACCTCATGCTCAGCCAGCGCCGCCGTCGGTTCATCGAGAATCAGCACACGCGAGTCCTTGCCCAGCGCCTTCACGATCTCCACAAGCTGCTTCTGGCCCACGCCTAGATCCGCCACCTTCAGCATCGGGTCCAGATCGACCTGAAAGCGGTCCAGCAGCGCCTTTGCCTCACGTCGCATTTTGCCCCAGTCAATTAGCCCACCCCAGCGCTTCGGCTCACAACCGAGAAAGATATTTTCAGCCACCGTCATCTCATTCACCAGCGCCAGCTCCTGATAAATCACTGAGATCCCTGCACGCGCCGCATCTGCCATACCAGCAAAGCGCGCCTCCACACCTTGCACTTCAAAGTGGCCCTCATAGCTGCCGTGAGGATGGATGCCCGAGAGCAGTTTGATCAGTGTGCTCTTCCCCGCCCCGTTCTCACCGCACAGCGCATGAATTTCACCCTCAGCTAAATCAAAGCACACATCACTCAGCGCCGTCACACCGGGGAATTTTTTCGTCAGACTTTGGGCACGCAGAATCATGCCATCATGCTGGCAGCATCGCAGACGGATGCCAAGCCTCAAACTTCACCGCTCACGGCCTCACTTCATCGGCGGAGCATCGCCAAAGCAGATGCCGATGCTACGGCCTGCTTTCACGATCTCACTATCAGGCTGCACCGTGCGAAGCTGATTCACCGCTTCTTCGATGCTTACATCACCCACCTGATACTGCTGGTAGCTGACCATGCGGCCAAACTTACCCTGCTCGATCAAGCTCACCGCCATGGCTCCAAAACGGACACCCAAGATGCGGTCCAGCGCCGTGGGCGAACCACCACGCTGGAGATGCCCCAGGGTGCACGAGCGCGTTTCTTTATCCGTCAGTTCCTCGATCCTCTTCGCCACATATTCGCCGATACCGCCCAGACGATCCTCGCCCTTGCTGGCGATCTTCTCTTTCTTCAGCAGCTCACCTGACTCCATGCGCGCACCTTCAGCCACCACGACCAGCGTGCTATGCATCCCACGAGCATCACGCTGACGGATCGCAGCGGCCACATGCTCCATGTTAAAAGGAATCTCAGGCAGCAAAATCACGTCTGCACCACCAGCCATACCGCCATAAAGCGCGATCCAGCCTGCATGGCGGCCCATCACCTCCAGCACGATCACTCGCTTATGGCTCTCCGCCGTCGTGTGCAGACGATCCAGCGCATCCACCACCGTCGCTACCGCAGAATCAAAGCCGAAGGACATCGCCGTTGCTTGGATGTCATTGTCGATCGTCTTCGGCACGCCGATCACGGGCACACCCAGTCGATAAAGCTGCAAGCCAGTAGTCAGTGAGCCGTCACCACCCACCACGATCAGCGCGCCGATCTCCAGATGCTTGAGAGTCGTCTTTGCCTTATCCACGATCTCCTTCGGCACTTCAGACACATTACCTTCACCCACCTTGGCCACGAAATGTCCTTTGTTCGTCGTGCCCAAAATAGTGCCACCCAGCTTCATGATTCCCACCGTACGGGACGGGTCCAGCATCATGTAATCTCCCGGCGGCAGCAGCCCTTCAAAACCATCACGGAATCCTACCACCTCCCAGCCCAAAGTGTGCGCAGCGCCCACGGCACCATGGATCACCGCATTGAGTCCGGGGCAGTCGCCGCCGCTATTTAAAATTCCGATTCGCATAAGTGTCGTTAAAGTAGAGTTGATTGAAAGATCGTTATCTACGGCTGATCAGAAGCGATTCAGCAGTTGCTTCTCATCCGTGATCGGCCGGCCAGATGCCACCCAGCGATCATAGGCATTCCAGCCCTGACTCAGCAGTGCCTGCGCCTCACCAAAAGGGTTCGACGAACCGATCACCACCACCACCAAACGATGGCGATAAACCAGACTGCTACCATCTGCCTGCTTATAGACAGATGACGGACGCTCAGCAGACAGCGCCACACAGCCACCTGAGCGCGGCGTGCTCGCCGCCTTCACCCCATCCACGTTTGATACGCCCAGCATCTGATTCGTATTCGTCACCGGCACCGAAAGCTGGCCACCAGCGCGATAGACCGTGATGTTGCGTGACGATTGGTTCGTGTAAAAACGCATCGCTGGGCGCGACACCGCATAGAGCGTCAGTCGGGCCATGTCTGCCGCCGTCGAGTAAGGCGCACTGCGGGTAAATTCATAGCCATGGGGGCTGCCGAAACGCGTGCCAGTCGCACCTTCACGCGCAGCGAGTTGATTCATCTGGCGCACAAATTCAGCCTGCGGATCACCCTGCCTGCCTAGCCGATAGAGATGGTCACGACCCACAAAGTCAGCCAGCGTGATCGCCGCCGTATCGTCACTGCCCATCATCGTCGCATAGATCAGATCACGCAGCGTCAGCTTATCACCCGGTTGCAGGCCCAGAGAATTGTTACCCGAGATCTGTTTCGCATACGCTGGCACTGGAGCCAGAATATTGACACCCACCTTGGAAGCCTCCGCCCAATCGAGCGTAACCATCCCCGTGGCGATTTTTGCCAGACCACCCACCACACAGTGACGGTTCGCATCTCCAGCCACATGAACTTTGCGGTTAAAACTGTCCACCACGATCACCGACGACTGCGCCAGCAAGAGTTGTGAAGGTGCGAGCGTGAACAAAGTCAGCGCGACAATTTTGAAAAACATACGGGTGCCATATCCACAGTGCATAGAGGCGCTTCTCTTAGCATCGCATTTACCATCAGCAACCCTGGATTACATCC
>JBEBGU010000729.1:0-2920 GCA_040081325.1 Prosthecobacter sp. | reverse complement strand
CTGGACGACACGCTGGTGATCTGGGGCGGCGAGTTTGGCCGCACGCCAGTGGCTCAAGGCACCGCTGATGGGCGCGATCACAATCCCGAAGGTTTCACCATGTGGATGGCTGGTGGTGGCGTGAAACCCGGCACCGCTTATGGAGCCACGGACGACTACGGCTACTTCGCCACGGAAAACAAAGTCCACATCCACGACCTGCACGCAACGATGATGCACATCCTTGGCATGGATCACGAGAAGCTCACCTACCGCTACGCCGGCCGCGACTTCCGCCTCACCGACGTCGCCGGCCATGTGGTGAAGGACATTCTGGCCTAGCTCACAGCAGCAAAGCATCCGCCAGATCTCCCGCCGCCAGCGTTTGGCCTTCGGCAAGTCGTAACAGAGCATTCGCCTGACTGAGAGCAAACAGCGCGTGGCTTTGCTGGAGTCCCTGCGTTTGAAACACTCCGTCACGCACCCGTCCGCGCAGGTAGTGGGGGCGATTGCCATCATTGCCGAGGTCGGTCGAGACACGCACAGGCACACTCGGTGGAGCGACATCGGCGGCGCCCATCCAATGCAGAAGCGCGGGCCTAACGAAAAGCTGGAAGGTCACAAAGGACGACACCGGATTCCCTGGCAGGCCGAAGATGAAGACAGACTGCCCATCTGAAGCACGGGTAGTTTTGGCAAAGAGGAAGGGCTTCCCAGGCTTTACCTTCACTCGCCATAAATCGGGTGAGATGCCTAGCTGAAGCAGCGCCGGCTTGATCTGATCATGATCACCGACAGAGACGCCGCCGCTGAGGATGATGATGTCCTGCGTCTGGATGAGATCATGAAGCAACGACACGGTGGCCTGAAGATCATCCCGACAATGCACAGCCTGCGTTTGGTGGATGCCGAGTTCTGCCAGCAGGCCCTGAAGCATGACGCCATTGCTGTTGTAGATCTGGCCTGGCTGCAAAGGACCGCTACCAGCGGGGATGAGTTCATCTCCAGTGCTCAGCACCGTGACGCAGGGTGTGGCATGAACAGGAACCGTGGCTAGTCCCTGAGAGGCCAGCAGTCCCAGCCGCCCTGCGCTGATCGCCTCACCACGGCGCAGCATGATCTGACCGACACAAAGATCAGCGCCAGTGCGGCGGATATTTTCACCCGACTCGACTGGCTCGCGGCAGAGGATCGTGTCGCCCTCGCGATCCACATCTTCCTGCATGATGACGGCATCAGCACCCGTCGGCATCGGCGCACCGGTGAAGATGCGGATAGCCTGCCCTAGCGCACAGTGCAGATGCAGATCAATCCCCGCAGGTTGCTCGCCACTCACGATCAATGGACTCGTGCCCACGCTATCAGCAGCGTGCAGTGCGTAGCCATCCATCATCGAGTTATCGAAACTAGGAATCGGCACGCTGGCGATGAGATCGCGCGCGGCAAAACGTCCGAGAGAGGCGAGCAGCGGCAGCTCCAGCATCGGCCCCGGCGTGATGGCAGCGAGGACGCGCTGACGGGCTTCGGTTTCTGTGAGCATGATGGGAAGGGCGCGGCGGGCTGGGCTTCAATCCGCTGCTGTAGGTGGCACAGCGACCTTGGTCTTCGAGACAAGATGCACCTCCGTGATGACCATCGTTTTATCCACGGCCTTGCACATGTCATAGATGGTTAATGCGGCGAGTGAGACAGCAGTCAGTGCTTCCATCTCGACACCCGTTTGCGCGACAGTCTTCGTGGTCGCCGTGATGAGGATGCCATCGGCTTGCAGCTCAAACTCGACGGCCACTTTGCTCAGTGGAATCTGATGGCAGAGCGGGATGAGCAACTGCGTCTGCTTGGCCGCCTGGATCGCGGCGATACGCGCCACAGCGAGCACGTCGCCTTTCTTCAGGCCGTTCTGGCGGATGAGGTCGAGCGTGCTGCTTTGCAGGAGAATGCGCCCTGTCGCGACAGCTTCACGAGTCAGCGCAGGCTTGGCAGAAACATCCACCATGCTGGCGCGGCCTTGGTCGTCGGTGTGGGTGAGAGTCATTGAAACAGGGTTGAGTGTTGTTAGTTGATGGTTGAGAGCCAGAAACTGAAGCCTTGAGCGAATGAAAGCCGACCTCCCTTTGGGTGAATGTTCACAGTTCACTCATTCGGTTTATTCCCAAGCTCTCAACTCTCAACCATTCACTCTCAATTTCGTTTTTAGTAGAACCATCAAACGATGAGAGCGCAAAGATAAGTTTTATCTTTGCGCTCTCAGGGGATGAACCGAAGGCTTACTTGATCTCAGAGCTGTAGAAAGTCTGCCAGTCGTCGAGGTTGTTCAGATCGACGGCACCTGGATTGCAGCCACCGTCTTCGGTGAGGCCGGCCGCCGCGAGGATGCCCGCGCGGGTGGCGTCATCGTGGATGTAGCCCATGATGGACTGGTTGTGCTTGTACTTATCCGCCATGGTCAGCTTCACACCGGGCTGGGCTTTCACCCAGGCTTCGAGCTGCACATAGGTCGGCTTCGTGGCGATGAAGGTGCGGAAGGTTTCGATGTTGATGCCCAGGGCGTCGAGCGTCATCTGGTCATAGCCGCAGCCGATGCCGGGATAATCAGCGTGGAGTTTGCCAGCAGCATCCAGGGAAGCTTTCTGCCAGAGACGTGGCAGATGCAGCACGCCGAGAGGACCGGCGATGCCGGAAGAGATGAGAGGAACGATTTGGCTCATGGTAATGATAGGTGGGTTGATGTGTCCGTGACTGGACAGGCAACGAACGTGCGGAGCCGCGGGATTTGGTCAAGCGACGTGAAAGCCAGGGTGATGCGCATTGCATCAAATTCATCTCGGTGAGCCGGAGGCTCAGGAGAAAACAAGCCGGTGGTGAAGCGAGGCACGAGCGAGAACCACCGGATGAGGAGGAAAATATCTCTTCATGACCCAGCGCTCCGGCAGGAGCGCGA
>JBEBGU010000728.1:0-2921 GCA_040081325.1 Prosthecobacter sp. | reverse complement strand
GGCCACGCATGTGGCGGTATCTGAGGTGCGGCGGCAGGATTATGCGCTGGCTACAGGTCTGCCTCTAGAGGCGATCCATGTCATCCCCAACGGGCTAGATTTTGCGTCCGTGTTAGGATTGACTCCATGCGTCGCTGAGCTGCGGCTCTGGGATCACGAGCTCGTCTTGGCTCATCCCGCTCGGCTGATTCGGCGTAAGAACATCGAACTCGGCATCCGCACCACAGCGGCACTTCATCAAAGCGGGTGCGACGTCATTTACGCGATCACAGGTGCAGCCGACCCGCACCAGGCGGATGGGGGAGCTTACCACAAAGAACTAAAAAGGTTGGCTGAGGAACTCGGCGTCACCGAGCGCGTGCTGTGGCTGGGCGAATCCAAGCCGCTGACAGATGATGACGTGCGTAGTCTTTACGTTATGGCAGATGCACTTTTCTTTCCCAGCACGGGCGAGGGTTTCGGTCTGCCTTTAATCGAGGCACTGGCCCACCGGCTTCCGGTTTTCTGTTCCGATCTTGCGGTTCATCTTGAGGTGCTTGGCGCGGCGGGCCACTATTTTGGTAAGGATGAAAATGCCATCGGCATCTCGGCACAGATCATGCATTGGTCACAAAATGACTCAGTGATCCACCACCGACGCCAGCTTTGGCGGGATCATGAGATGGTTAAAATCTGCCAGGAACATCTTGAGCCTCTGCTGCTTACCGCTACCGCTATTACTTACCCATGACCGACCCAACCAGTCCCTCCCCCGAGATCCTTGCCATCTTGGAAGCACGCCACGGCAATCCTTTTGGATTTCTCGGCAGGCAGCCTCAAGATGGCGGCGGCTCCATCATCCGGACTTTTCAGCCTAAGTCACATGCTGTGAATGTCGTTGCCCGTGATGGCTCTGGTATCTGGCCGATGCAGCGCGTGCATCATCATGGCTTCTACACCGCTGACTTGCCAGCCGCTGCCGCAGGCAAAGCTTACGATTTGGAGTTGGCCACCTTTGATGGAAAAGCGGTGCGTGTTGCTGATCCGTATTCGTTCGGTCCAATTTTGGGTGATCAAGACATGTACTTCTTCCGTGAAGGAACGCACCAGCGCCTTTGGGATTGCTTGGGTGCGCGTCTTCGCACCATTGATGGCATCAAAGGAGCTGCCTTTGCCGTGTGGGCACCGAATGCTAAACGTGTCTCGGTCGTTGGTGATTTTAATGGTTGGGATGGCCGCGTAAACCCGATGCGTCTGCGAGTGGAAGCTGGCATTTGGGAAGTTTTTCTTCCCGGCATTACCGAACTGACGCATTACAAATATGAAGTCTTAGCAGCAGATGGCGGTCTGCAGTTGAAGAGTGATCCTTTGGCTTTCTTTGGCCAACACGGCACCCAGACGGCCAGCCTTGTTTTCGATCTCGAACGCTACACTTGGGGTGATCAGGAGTGGATGCAGAAGCGTGAGGTCAAGGATCTCTACCACACGCCGATGAGTGTTTATGAAGTCCACCTCGGTTCATGGAAGCGCATTCCAGAGCAGGGCAATCGGTCTCGTTCGTATCGTGAGCTTGCTGACGATCTCATCCCCTATGTGAAGAGCATGAACTTCACCCACATTGAGCTGATGCCCGTGGCAGAGCATCCTTTCGATGGATCATGGGGCTATCAGGTCACGGGTTACTTTGCGCCGACTAGCCGCTTTGGGAATCCTGACGAGTTCCGTGAGTTTGTGGATCGCTGCCATCAGGCAGGCATCGGCGTCATCCTTGATTGGGTGCCGGGCCACTTCCCGAAAGATGCTTTTGGTTTAGCTAAATTCGATGGCAGCGCTCTCTATGAGCACGCTGATCCACGTCAGGGAGAACATCAAGACTGGGGCACTCTCATCTTCAATTACGGACGGCCAGAGGTGAAAAACTTCCTCATCGCCAATGCTCTTTTTTGGATGGAGCAATACCACATCGACGGCCTGCGTGTGGATGCTGTGGCGTCGATGCTGTACCTCGACTACTCGCGCAAACCCTGGGCCTGGGTGGCTAATAAATACGGTGGTAGAGAGAATCTCGAAGCCATCGACTTCATGCGTGATTTGAATCGCATCTGTTACGAGAAACATCCTGGCACCACCATCATCGCCGAAGAAAGCACCGCCTGGCCGGGCGTCTCGAAGCCGACGGATGCAGGCGGACTCGGCTTTGGCTTCAAGTGGAACATGGGCTGGATGAACGACAGCCTGCGCTACATGCAGGAGGACCCGATTCACCGGAAGTATCACCACGGAGATGCCACCTTCTCTATGCTCTATGCTTATGATGAAAACTTCTTCCTCGTGCTCAGTCACGATGAAGTCGTGCATGGCAAAGGCTCCATGATCAACAAGATGTCCGGTGACCGCTGGCAGAAGTTTGCCAACCTGCGTATGTTCTACGCGTGGATGTGGTCGCATCCAGGTAAGAAACTCATCTTCATGGGTGATGAATTTGGCCAGTGGCAGGAGTGGAGTCATGAGCGCAGCCTCGACTGGCATCTCTTCCTCGGTGAGGAACATGCATCGATGCAGAAACTCATCAAAGACCTCAACTGGCTCTACACCACACGGCCAGCGCTGCATGCGCTCGATCACGACTCCGGCGGTTTTCACTGGCTCGATGCCAATGATAGCGATGCCAGCATTTTCGCTTTCATGCGCATGGCTCCCGATGGGGATAAAGTCTATTGCATCATCAATGCCACGCCCGTCCCGCGTAAAGGCTACCGAGTCGGCGTCTCAGAGCCGGGTAGTTATCGTGAACTCATCAATACCGATGCTCCGGGCTATGCAGGAAGCGGCATGATCAATCCGCTGCCGATGCCAGCCGGTCAGACCCCATGGCAGGGGCAGCCATGCAGCATCATCATTGATCTGCCGCCACTCGGCGCCGTTTGGTTGGGTCGTTAACC
>JBEBGU010000727.1:0-2922 GCA_040081325.1 Prosthecobacter sp. | reverse complement strand
TCTTGTTATCGAAGATGAACCCGATCTCGCCCGCCACATCGCGGGAGCTTTGACACGTCAGGGCCACACGACGGCGGTGAAACAGGACGGCCTGGAGGGGCTGAATGCGGCACTCGATACGAAGCCGGACCTCATCGTGCTCGATTTGAATCTGCCCTCAATGGATGGCTTCTCCATCCTCGCTCGGTTGCGGAAGCAGCACATTGATTCGCGGGTCATCATTCTCACCGCGCGTGGGGATGTGGAGAGCCGTGTGAAGGGGCTGACCTCCGGTGCCGATGACTATCTGGCGAAGCCTTTCTCCATGGATGAGCTGGTAGCGCGAGTCAGTGTGCTCGGACGACGTGGTGGTGCGCTCAAAGAGTCTGATGTGATCGAAGCGGGCGATGTCGTCATGGATGTGCCGCACCGCAAAGTGACTCGCCATGGCGAGAAGATCGAGCTTTCACCGCGCGAGTTCGAAGTGCTGCAGATTTTTATGCGCGAGCCGGGCCGTGTTTTCACGCGTGATGAAATCTGCGAGCGCATCTGGCAGCGCGAGCATCAGTATGACACGCGCACCGTGGAGATCTTCATCATGCGCCTGCGCAAGAAGCTGGAGGTCGATGGCCGGCCCGCGCTCATCCAGACCGTGCGCGGCGTCGGCTACCAAATGATCAAACCGGAATGAAACGCTGGCCGCTCAAGATCAAGGTCGGCGTTTACTCCGCCGCACTCACGATGCTCACGCTCGTGGTTGGCGCCGTGGCGCTGATGACCTTCATCTACTTCCGCCAGCTTCATGAAGTAGATGACAGCCTGCGTGACAGCGCCGCCGAACTCGTGCGTGATCTGCAAAACTTCCGTGGCGCGCCCATCAACCCGCGTCATGCTCTGAGCATCAAATTTGTGCCGGTGGAGATGCGCGAGCACTTCCTCATGATCATGGGGCCGGAGGGGCAGGTGGTCTATCATTCGGCGAATCTGGACGGCCAGAGCATCGAAGGAACGCCCGGCTTCCGCACGATCCACATCGCGGGACAGGCCTGCCGCGCGGGCACCTTTCAGGAGTCGAGCTACACCATCCATGTGGCGGTGAGCCTGGCATTGGTGGAGGATTTTCTTCAAGACGTGGCCGTGGGTCTGCTGACCACTCTGCCACTGATCGGGCTCATGGTTTTCGCCGGAGGCCTGTGGCTCGGGAAAAAAGCCGTCGCACCCGTGGCAGCGCTGTCTGCAGCAGCGGAGAGCATCTCGGTGGAGAACCTCGCCGAGCGCCTGCCCATGCCGGAGGCGGATGACGAGATCGCGCGACTGACCGTGGTTTTGAATGATGCCTTCGCGCGGCTGAATGCCTCGTATGAAGCCGCGACTCGTTTCTCCGCCGATGCCTCGCATCAACTCAAGACACCCGTGGCGGTGCTGCGTGCTGGATTAGAATCTCTGCGCGATGGCGGGCAGCTCCGCGATGATGCCAAAACCGAAGTGGAGACACTGCTGCGGCAGGTGCGCCGACTCACGGGTCTCATTCAGGATCTGCTCCTGCTCGCGCGCACGGACGCGCGTCGCCTCAGCCTGGAAAGCCAGCCCTTCGACCTCGCCGACCTCGCTGCCTCAGCGCTCGATGATTTGGAGACACTCACCGATGGGCGGCTCGAAGTGGAGAGCGAAATAGAAACGGGCATCACCGTCTGTGCCGACCGCCGCCATCTGGCGATTATCGTGCAAAATCTCGTGGAAAATGCCGCCAAGTACACACCTGATGGCGGGCGCGTCCGGCTCACGGTGAAACGTGATGGGAATCAGGCCCGCTTCTCCGTCGCCAACACCGGCCCCGCCTTGCCCGAGGAAGATCGTGAAGGCATCTTCGAGCGCTTCCGCCGAGGCTCGAAGGTCGGTGAAAACCAAAGCGGCCACGGCCTCGGACTGAACATCGCCCTCGCGCTCGCCCGCTCCCACGGCGGCGATCTCGCTCTCGTGCGCTCCGACGGCGAATGGAACGAATTCGCGCTGACGTTGCCGGTGGTTTGAGGGGGCGCATTACGAGGAGCGCGGAATTTATTCCGCAGCATGTTGAACGCACGCAGCGTGTGGAAGTGGGCGGGAAGTGTACTTCGAGTCCCGCGTCTTTGGGTTGAAGGTCCCGGAGGGTGGATAGCGGATCACTCGTGTTGGCCGCCCGCTGCGGAATAAATTCCGCGCTCCAGGGAACTTTCGCGCTCCTTGGGGCTTGCCTCGCGGAGGGGTTTTAGAGACACTCGGCGCATGAATGAAGACGCCATTCCCATTCGTCGCACAGGGCCGCCGCATCGTCCCGAGTTGCGGGAAGACGGTGAGGAATCAGCGGCTGGTGTCGCGAAAACTAACGCGAGAGGAGCAGATCGCGGGCTTCCGTGGGTGGCACGAGCGCGGGTATCTGCCGCATCGCGATGAACCGGGGCTGACGCAGTTTGTCACCTTTCGTTTGGCGGACAGCTTCCCTGCCGAGTTGCGCGATCAGTGGGAGAAGCTGTTCCAAATCGAAGATCAGCGCGAGCGCCGCACTCAGCTCGAAGCCTGGCTCGATCTTGGGTATGGCGAGTGTCATTTGAATGATGAACGCATCGCTCAGCAGGTGAAGGAGACGCTCCAAGCTGCGGATGGTGCGCGCTGCCAACTCATGGCTTTCACGATTATGCCCAATCATCTGCATGTGCTGTTCAGGACAGGTTCTGTGCCAATGGCGAAGCTGCTCAAGGATTGGAAAGGCAGCACCGGTCGAGCGGCGAATCAGATTCTCGGGCGGAAGGGCATGCCCTTCTGGCAGGCGGATTATTGGGACACTTACATGCGTGACAGCGAGCATGAATTGGAAACGCGCAAATACATTGAGAACAATCCGGCAAAAGCGGGTTTGGTGCTCGACCCGAAGACTTGGCCCTGGAGCAGCGCACGGTTTCGGGA
>JBEBGU010000726.1:0-2923 GCA_040081325.1 Prosthecobacter sp. | reverse complement strand
GGCGGACTGCGATGTCCTCCCGTCCGTGCCACGGCTGATGTAGCGTTCGTAGCCGAGGTCGATGCTGAACTTGTCCGGAACCACGAACCAGCGCACCTGGAGGCCGAGGTTGAACGATTCCTCCGCCGACACGCGGTAATCGGACGAGTAGAAGTTCGGATAACCGCTGAACTCGGTATCGTAGTAGTCCGCCTCCGACTGGCGGTAATAGCGGAAGCTCGGGCGGATGACGAGACGCTTGTCGAAGAAGTATTTGTAGAACGCCAACATCGTCGTGTGCGAGTTGATGCCGTGGTCGTTGTGACCGAAGCGGTAGGAGAACTCCACGCTGGCATCCCAGGGCTCGATGAAGTGCGTAACCTGGCCGAAGAGAATCTGCTCCAGCTTGCGGTGTGGGCGTTCCTCATCGAAAACTTCGCCGTCGATGAGCACGCGTTTGTAGGGATCGCTCAGGTAGCCACGCTTGTAGCCGATGCCTGCGTTCAGAGTCAGCAGCGTGTTGGGCCCGAGAAGCTGGTTCACACCGATCATCCAGTCGAAGCTCTGTTTCCGCGCGCTCAGGTCGGAGCCGTTCGCGCCGACGGTGTCATGCGTGTAGGCGAAGCCGAGCACGAGCTCGGTGTTCTTCTCATTGAGCGAGATCGTGTCCTGCACCGAAGTGCCGAGCGAGAGGTAGTCCGACTCGTAGCTGTAGGATCCGCCGATCTTGAGCGAATGTTTGCCGAGCTGCTTCGTGAGGCCGAGCGTGGCGGCGTAGCGTTCATCCTCTAGAAACACCAGGGGCACTTGGCCACCGCGCTTGTCAGGAGGCAGACCTGTGGGTGAAGCGCCGGTGATGGCGCTGTAGAGCAGCGTTCCGTCGAGCATCAGCGTGTCGCTCAGGTCAATGCTGAAGAGCGAGTAGTCCGAATCCACACGCACGCGGCCATTGTCCTCCTGGTAGTATTGATAACGGGTGTCGAAGAATGTCTCCGCCAGCGCGGATGAGGAAAGGTAAACGTGCAGCACCGCGAGAAGCACTAAAAGGCGGCAGCGGGAGAGGTAGGATGATGGCGGTGTGTGGTTCATGCGGAGGTGGGTTGAAACCGTGGGATATTTACTCGTGTTGCTGGCGGCCTTGCCGGGCATCCGTTGCGGGGTTGAGGGCGGATCTTGTGACGTTCCCGGTGGGCATTTACGCATCACTGTGTCGCCCAGCCATGGGGTGTAACCCTACCGGAAAGCATGGAGACCGGTGGGTGTCCTGGCCGGAAACACCATGCCTGAAACCGGGCACCGGCACGCGTGGGGGTCACGCACCGGCACCCGACTCCAAGGGGCGGGCTAGGAGGCTTTGCCCTTCTTTTTCTTCTTTTTCTTCTTCTTTTTCATCACCTCGGCTTTCGCCGAAGCGGAGTCATCTCCACCGGAGGCGATGGCGGAGTCCGGATTGCCTGAGTCCGTGGTTGTCCAGGTCAGGTCATCCGACGACTGGCCGAGGAAGCCATTGCGCAGCGGCGGAGCCGTCACGATGGCTGCCTCAACGTCGGCCGTGCTGGCGAGCAGCGCGGCCGTGAGGGCGGTGAGGAGTTTGCGTTTCATCATGGTATTGCTACTGTGGGTTTGTGTTTTTGCCGGAATGAACCGGGCGACCGGCTTCGCCTGTTTGGTTTCGGGGGGGGTGAATGGACCGTTGTCGTGTATCGGCTTGTGATGGCGCTCGTCCCGGAAGAATCGGGCGGTCCAGCCGAGCAAAGCACAGGGCGCACTCGGGATTGGGCTTTCGGATTCAAACGGTGCCGCATCATCCTCTGACGCTGCTGCAGGGTCACGTGATCGTTTGGTAATGGAGCTTCCCGCCACGGCATTGCCGGTTGCGAACGGGTGATAGGCAGACATAAAGTTGCACGTCCATTCATCGCCATGAACATCCTGCTCGCCGAAGATGATCCAGAACTCGCACGCCAAGTGCTGGCGTGGCTGACAAAGGCAGGACACGAGACGATCTGGCATGAGGACGGCGACGCCGCATTGCGCACCGCGCTAAGCAAGGCGTTCGATGCCATCATCCTCGACGTGAACCTTCCCGGAACGAACGGCTTCCAGCTCGTGGAGAAGCTGCGTGCTGCAAGCGACCTCGTGCCCGTGCTCTTCCTCACCGCGCGCGGCAGTGTGACGGACCGTGTGCGCGGGCTTTCCGCGGGCGGCGATGACTATCTCACCAAACCTTTCGCGATGGAGGAACTGCTCGCACGTCTGGACGCACTGCACCGGCGCTATCAACTCTCGGGCACGGGACGCCGACGCATCGGCGACTGGACATTGAATACACGTCAGCGCTGCCTGAAGAGTGCGGACCAATCCGTTGACCTGCAGCCGCGCGAGTGCGCTCTTCTGGAGATGCTGCTGGACCACGAAGGACACACGCTGACGAAGAAATTCCTGCTCGACAAGGTATGGAACATCCGCTTCGATCCAGGCACCAACGTCGTGGATGCCACGATTTGCCGTCTGCGGCGGAAGCTGGATTCCCCCGGCCACACGTCATTCATCCAAACCGTCCGGGGCAAAGGCTTTGTTCTCAAAGCTGTTTCTTGACCGCCTGCCTTCGACGTGGCGGCTTGCGGTCCTGCAGGCGATCACCGTCGGCACTGCGCTGGAGGAGCTCGACGACGGCTCGATCCTGTTCGACGAGGTCCAGGGTTACCAGCAGGCGTGGCTCACCCGCCAGGCGCCCGACGGCGCGCGGACCCGGCTGTGGGACTGCACCGCGTGGATGGCGGCGTACACCGACCAGCAGTGGGCGTGCGCCGCGAACGCGATCGTGTGGGACGCCGGGCGGAACACGGTGTTGTGGTCGATGTTCGCGGTGTCGACCGTCGCCGAGATCGACCTCGGCACCGGGGCGGTGGTGAACGAGTTCGGCGAGTACCCTGGGGGGCAC
>JBEBGU010000065.1:0-10992 GCA_040081325.1 Prosthecobacter sp. | reverse complement strand
CGCTCAGCCAGCACTTCGATCTACCTTTCCAAATCACCAGCGAACATGAATCCGCCCGCCGTGCTGCTTTGGCGAAATGGATCACGGATAAAAACAACGCGCTTACCTGGCGCAGCATCGTGAATCGCATCTGGCAGCATCACTTCGGGCGTGGCTTGGTCGATACCGCGAATGACTTCGGACGCATGGGCGGCAAGCCGAGTCATCCTGAACTGCTTGATTGGTTGGCACTGACTTTTCGTGATGACCTCGGCGGCAGTTTCAAGAGACTGCACAAGCTCATCGTGATGTCGGAGGCATACCGCCAAACGTCCGACTCGTCCGACCTGTCGAGTAAGTCCGACGCTGCGAACCAGTGGCTCTCCCACCAAAACCGCCGCAAGCTCGATGCTGAGTCCATTCGCGACTCCATCCTCGCCGTCAGTGGCAAACTCGACCTCACCATGGGAGGCCCCAGCTTCCAGGACTTCATCATCGAGAAGCCCCAGCACAGCCCGCACTACGAATACACCCTGCACGATCCCGAAGACCCCAAATCATGGCGTCGCAGCATTTATCGCTTCATCGTGCGCAGCCAGCAGCAGCCCTTCATGACCGTGATGGACTGCGCCGATCCCTCCATGCGCGTGGACAAGCGCAACGAATCGCTAAGCCCACTGCAAGCCCTCGCCATGATGAACAACGGCCTCACAGTCGCGATGGCAAAACACTTTGCTGAACGCATGACCAAGGAATCGAATGGCCTCGAAGCGCAAGTGCAGCGCGCCTTTACCCTGGCGATCTCACGCGCCCCAACTAATGATGAAGTCACGCCGCTCATCGAGTATGGCAGACGCGAAGGCTTAGAAAACACCTGCCGGGTCGTCTTGAATCTGAACGAGTTCAGCTTTGTGGACTAGCCGCGCGCTTGTGAAGTAAATCGGGCAGGACGGGCGCGGAGGCTGTCGATATAACGATGCGATGCGCACCAACCCTTCCCAACCGACGAAACACTCACTCCCCAAAGAAGTGCCGCCCCGTCCTGCCCGCAGTGGTGTCGTGATCGACCTCCCAATAAACATCTTCAGTGATAGCTGTTGGTTCGGGATACAGGCTTTCTTTGGCGTAGGCAGCGGCTTCTTTGGCCTCGGCATGCGCCTCCTCGCAGATGAGGTCAAAGCAGTCTTGATTAGCGATTCCTTCCCGCAATAACCGCTCACGCCACAGCGCGAGTGGGTCATGGTTTTGCCGTCGATCCTCGACCTCTTGCTTCGCGCGATAACGGAACTTGTTGGCATCCGCGATGGAGAATCCCTCGAAGCGATAAGTGGCAATCTCCAGCACAGTAGGGCGATGATGTCGATAGGCCCGCTCAATGGCTGGCTGGAGCTTCACGCGCATCTCGTAGATGTCGTTGCCATCCACATGATCCCACTCGATGCCGTAGCCCTCGGCGCGTTGAGCCAGCGAGCCACTTATCGCCGATGATCTCTGAACGGAAGTGCCCATCGCATACCCGTTGTTCTCGATGAGGTAGATCACTGGAAGATGAAACAGTCCTGCGAGATTGAGTGCCTCGTGAAAGGTTCCCTGATTCACTGAGCCATCACCCAGAAAGCAAAAGACAGCTCCGGCGCGGTCCTGATACTTGAGCGCAAATGCTAGGCCCGCAGCCAGTGCCGTCTGCGTGGCAGCATAGCCATGACCACCCCAGTGATGGTGCTCGGGGGCATAGAAGCCAAAGTTACCTGCCTTACCCTTGGCGCAGCCAGTGGCCTTGCCAAACAGCTCCGCCATGCCAGCCCTCATGCTCATCCCCGCCGCGATGGCCGTGCCCATGCCGCGCACGCTACAGATGCTGTGATCCTGCGGCCCCATCAATGAGCGCACCGCGATCGGGATGGACTCCTGGCCGCGCTGGATGATTAGAAAGCCGGCCATGTGTCCAGCTTGGTAATGGAGGATCGCCCGCTCCTCGAATGCACGGATGCGTGCCATTTCACGGTAAAGATGGATTTTCGTCTCAGGCGTCAGTGCCTGATTGATCTCTGCGAGTGAGTCATCTTGGGCTGGTGGCATGTTCGTGGTAAACGATGGCTGCGTAAACTGATCATGGTCGAACGCGAAAGAATGGCAACTTTTGACTTCCCTGACTCATCGGACCATACGGCCCCTCCAGTCTGTGCATTACAGCAGAAGCAACATCGTCACTCAAAGGCTTCGAGAAAGCGTTCTGGCATGGCCAGCATTTCCGGCATCCCGAAAGCGCTGGAGGGCTAGCGCACTCCAGGACGCTGCCGCGAAAAGCGGCTGCAAGATGAGCAGTAAGTCGGCGCTTTAGAGCCATGACTTGGTCCCAAAACTATGATCCTCTCGGCAATCTCATCTTCTCGTCGCTCGTGGCGGCGTTGCCGGTGGTGGTGCTGCTTGGGTTGCTGGCGTTCTGGCATGTGCGGGCGCATTTCGCAGCGCTGGCAGGGCTGGCGGCGGCGGGACTGATCGCTGTGTTTGTCTATCACATGCCTACGCAGCTCGTGGGTATGGCGGCAACGAATGGTGCCGTGTTTGGCCTCTTCCCCATCGGCTGGATCGTGCTGAATGCGATGTTCGTCTATAACCTGAGCGTGGAGACCAACCAATTCGCCGTGCTACAAAAACAGATTGCTGGTGTCTCGGGTGATCGGCGCATTCAGGCGCTCATGATTGCGTTTTGTTTCGGCGCTTTCATCGAAGGCGCGGCGGGCTTTGGCGCACCTGTGGCGATCACAGGCGCACTGATGATCGGCCTGGGTTTCAAGCCGCTCGAAGCAGCGAAGCTTGCGCTCATCGGCAACACCGCACCAGTGGCCTTCGGATCACTCGGCATTCCACTCACAACGATGGCCGACATCACAGGACTCGATCTCATGAAACTGAGCGCGATGGTCGGTAGGCAGTTGCCACTGTTTTCGTTTCTCGTGCCGTTCTGGCTGGTGGCTGCACAGGTGGGCCTTCGTGGGATGCTGGCTATCTGGCCCGCATGTTTTGTCACTGGAACCAGCTTTGGCGTGATGCAGTTTTTGATGAGCAACTACCACGGCCCTTGGCTAGTCGATATCGCCAGCGCAGTGGTGGCGATGGCGTCGCTGGTGCTGTTCATGAAAGTGTGGAGGCCAAAGGATGCGGAGGAGAAAACCGACCATACCCCGGCGGGCACGGCTACTTGGAAGGCTTGGCTACCGTGGGTGTTTCTGACGCTCTTCGTTTTTGTGTGGGGAATCCCTGCGGTGAAGACGGAACTGAATGCGATCTTCAATCTGGAGATCGAGGTGCCGATGCTGCACAAGGCCATCGAGCGTGTGCCGCCAGTGGTCATTCACCCAGAGTTAGAGAAGGCCGTGTTCAAGCTAAACGCGCTGAGCACCGCTGGCACTGCGGCGATGCTTGCCGGCATGCTGGCTGGTCTTTGTCTGGGTGTGACGCCGCTGCGTTTGCTGCGGGTCTATGGCCAGACGATTTGGAAGCTACGCATCTCCCTGCTGACGATCTCGCTCATGCTCGCGATGGGTTATGTGACGCGCTACAGCGGCACGGACACGACGATGGGACTCATGATGGCCTCGACCGGCGTGTTGTTCCCCTTCTTCTCACCGATCATCGGCTGGCTCGGTGTCGCGCTCACAGGCAGCGACACATCGTCGAACGTGCTCTTTGGCAATCTCCAGCAAGTCACGGCTAACCAACTTCATCTATCGCCGATCCACATGGCTGCCTCAAACAGCAGTGGCGGCGTGATGGGCAAGATGATCGACGCGCAAAGCATCGTCGTGGCCGCTGTGGCGACGGGAGGACGGGCGGACAGCCCTGATGCGGGCACGGTACTACGCAGCGTCTTCTGGCACAGCGTAGCGCTCGCTTTGCTCATGGGCTTACTCGTGATGGCGCAGGCTTACTGGCTGCCGTGGATGATTGTGAAGTGATCCGCGATTGCGTGACAAAGTGCGATTGGCTCGCCGCGTACGAATGGGCTACATTTCCTTCATGCTCACCCGCCGCCAACTGCTTCACACGACCGGACAAGGTTTCGGCGCACTCGCGTTTGCCTCACTACAGGCAGCGGAGACATCACATCGCTCACAGGTCGTGGTGCCGAAGGCGAAGCGGGTGGTGCAGCTCTTCATGGGCGGAGCGGCATCGCATGTGGACTTGTTTGATTACAAACCGGCGCTGATCAAGCATCACGGAGAGGAGTCGAACTTCGGCGAGGCGGTGGAGGCGTTTCAAAATGGACTGGGACCGTGGAAGAAGCCGGTATGGGACTTCAAGCCGTATGGTCAGAGCGGCAGGATGCTCAGCGAGGCCGTCGCGCCGCTCGGCGCGTGTGCCGATGACATGGCTTTTGTACATAACATGGTCGGCAAAACGGGTGTGCATTCTCAAGGCACATTGTTGCAGGCCACGGGCTTCAATCTGCCGGGCTTTCCGGGCGTAGGATGCTGGGTCAGCTACGCATTGGGTTCTCTTAGCGACAATCTACCGACCTTCGTCGTGCTGCCGGATCATCGCGGATTTGCCTCCAATGGACCGAAGAACTGGGACTCGGCCTTCCTGCCATCACAGCATGCTGGGACGATCATTTATCCAGGCGCGGAGACACCGATCAGTGATTTGTTTCCGCATAAGGCTGGACGCTACATCAACGCAAAGTCTGACCGCGAAGGCTTTGCATTATTGGAACAACTGAACCGCAAACACATGCAGCAGCGGGAGGAAGACTCTCGGCTCGACTCACGCATCAAGAGTTACGAACTCGCCGCGAAGATGCAACTCGCCGCGCCGGAGGCGTTGGACATCAGCCATGAGAGTGATGCGATGAAGACCATGTATGGGATTCAAGAGCATCGCAAAGTCTGGCCCACAGAGATCAATCATGAGGAGGAGGAGGATTACATGGGCCGCAAGTGCTTGGCGGCGCGCAGGCTGCTCGAACGCGGTGTGCGCTTCGTGCAAATCTGGAGCGGCAACGACAACGGTTTTCCACGCCGCAACTGGGACAGTCACGAAGATGTGGAGCGCGATCACGGCCCGCTCGCATGGGGCATGGCGAAAGCGGTTTCAGCACTAATCCTTGATTTGAAACAGCGTGGTCTGCTCGATGATACGATCATCCTCTGGACTACCGAGTTCGGTCGCATGCCGAGCACGCAAGGTGGCAAAGGTCGCGACCACAATCCGTATGTCTTCACCAACTGGCTCTGCGGCGGTGGCATCCAAGGCGGCGTGACTGCGGGCGAAAGCGACCAGTGGGGCTACAAACCGCTCGACCGCGCTAATCCAACGACCTGCTATGACATCCACGCCACGATGATGCATCTGCTTGGTATCAATCACGAGCAGCTCACCGTCCGCCACAACGGCATCGACCGCCGCCTCACGGATGTGCATGGGCATGTGATCAAGTCACTGATCGGCTGATATTATTCACCCAACTTGTGCACGCTGCCGCAGGAAGTGATCGGCGATGATCAAATGTACCATCGCTTCGATCATCGGCACGGCGCGAGGCAGCACACAAGCGTCATGGCGGCCACGGGCAGAGAGGGTGGTGTCTTCACCTGTATTGGTGACGGTCTTTTGTTCACGCAAGACGGTAGCAGTGGGCTTGAAGGCGACGCGGAAAATAATCTCCTCGCCGTTGCTGATACCCCCTTGGATACCACCGCTGCGATTCGTGCGGGTGCGGATATTTTGACCATCCATATAGAACTCGTCATTGTGCTCCAAGCCGGTCATTTCTGTGCCTGCAAAGCCACTGCCGATTTCAAAACCTTTCGTCGCAGGCAGACTCATCATGGCTTTGGCGAGATCGGCTTCGAGTTTGTCAAAAACGGGCTCACCCAATCCGGGCGGCACACCACGCACGACGCATTCGATGACACCGCCGACGCTGTTGCCTTCACCACGCACTTGTTCGATGAGAGCAATCATTCGCTCTGCAGCTACTGGATCACAGGTGCGGACAATATTTGACTCGATGATTTCAGAAGTCAGATCCGCACCCATAGGCACAGCGGCCTCTATGTCCTTGATGGTCTTGACGTAAGCGAGGCATTCGTAGCCTTTTAAGCTGTGCTGGAGCACCTTTCGGGCGATCGCCCCTGCCGCGACACGGCCAATGGTCTCGCGGGCGCTAGAGCGGCCTCCTCCTGAGACAGCGCGGATGCCGTACTTCGCATCATAGGTATAGTCAGCGTGACTTGGACGATAGGCCTGCGCCATCTCCGTGTAGGCAGACGGGCGCTGGTCGGTGTTGCGAACGAAAATGCCAATGGGTGTGCCGAGCGTCATGCCATCCAGCACGCCGGAGAGGATCTCCGCTTTGTCGTCTTCCTTGCGCGGCGTGACGATCTTGCTCTGCCCAGGACGCCGGCGATCAAGCTCGTGCTGGATGTCATCCACCGTCAGCGGGATGCGTGGCGGGCAGCCATCAATGACGACTCCGACGCCTGGGCCATGGGATTCGCCCCAAGTGCTGATGCGGAAGAGTGTGCCGAGACTGCTAGACATAAGAAGTGTATGATGGGCGGCGTATGTCGATGTGCAAACGCTCAGAGCTTCAGCAAGGGTTGTTACGCTTTCACACAGTCTCTATGATTGGAGAATGATTCGTCAAAAAATCCTCCTTATCCGTATAGGCTGAGCATAACTCCAATAAGCCCGTTCTTCGTATCTAGGTCGGCAGTTCCACGCTGTTTAGATTGAGGATAGAATTGGGCATAGCCTGTGAGTGCTCACTAACAAGTCGCGGTTTTGGAGGTTCTTCTCAGGACTGATCGACTTGTTGGCTCTGTTGCTCACAGACAATCGTATAATTTTTAGTGGCTGTATAATCAACCTTTGGCCCTTTGAGTAATGCCCCCACAAATTCGGACTCAAGGGCGCAGCGTGCCGCCTCAACCTCGGCTTCTTTTTTACTCCGCCCGAGGCCGCGACCAAGTTCTGTGCCGCACCAGGTGACTTTTGAGAGGAAGGATTTAGAATGATCTGGCCCACTTTCTTCGAGAATTTGATAAGAGGGTGCCTGGGGGCTGATGGACTGGAGAATCTCCTGGAGATTGCCTTTGGGATTTTCTTCGACAGGACTCGTGCCAAGATTTTCGATCGTCTGACGAAAGAGTATGCGAGCCATGTTGCGTGCGGCATCCATGCCGCCGTCGATAAAGATGGCACCAGCAAGTGCTTCCAGCGCATCAGCAAGTGTGGAGTCCCGTTCGCGTCCGCCACTACTTTCTTCACCACGACCCATGAGCAGGAAGCCGCCCAGGTGGATACGTTTAGCAATGATCGCGAGAGCCTTGGTGGAGACAACTTGCGCACGCACTTTGGTCAGCATGCCTTCATCTGCGTGGCTGAACTGATGAAAGAGCATTTCCGAAAGGACGAGCTGCAAAACGGCATCGCCTAGAAACTCAAGCCGCTGATTGTCCGGCTGAGTGCGCTGCATTTCATAACCGAGGCTGGGATGGGTCAGCGCCTGTTTGAGTAAGGAGCGATCACCAAAAGTGTGACCGATGACAGATTCGAGGAGTTCCATGAGCGCCTTACTGTGAAGTCACAATCACTACGCGCAACTGATGCGGTGAACTGATCTCAAAATTGGCAGTGGTGGGGTGATCGACGGGGCTCGAACCCGCAACAACCAGAATCACAATCTGGGGCTCTACCATTGAGCTACGACCACCAACTTGAGGGGCCGATAGTAATGCACACAAACCAGTGTGCTAGTGCTTTTTTCAGCCCCGCCCAGGTGCAACAGGAACGGTCCTCCTGAGAAAATCTGGGGAGGCTTGCGGATAGTAAAGCTCTTTCGCAATTCTGAGCGCGACTTTGTAATTAAATGGGCGTAGAAGAGCAGGAATATGACCGACACCGACCTTCAAGCGCTCGCCGCACGCATTCGCCAATCCCTGGGCTGTAGCAAGGATCTGGCGGAAGATTATGCGAAGGGGATCAGTGATCCGCCGGAAATCATTCACGGCAAGATCGTGGTGCGTGATGCAGACAATCGCATCATCGCGCGCGTGCCAGACAGCGTGCTTGGCTGATCACTGGCCAATTTCATTTTAGTTTAAGGAACAGCTCGGCAGGCGCGCATCGTGTTGCTAGCATGAGCGAATGAAATCCATTTGGCGACTTTGCTCGGTGGCCTGGCTTGCGACTTTGTCGGTAGGTTGGGCGCAGGAGTCGTTCACGTCGGTGCAAGCTATCCGTGAGTTAAAAATGGAGCAGGCGCAGAGGCGCCCTGCCGTGAACCTGGATGCCGTGGTGATGTATTATCACCAAGCCTGGGGCGTGCTCTTTGTCCATGATGGGAAGGATGGCATTTGCGTCGGAGTACCTGAAGACAGGAGGCCGAAGACGCCTCTTCGAGCAGGCGTGAGATTGCACATTGAGGGAGTCATTTCAGAGGGTGAGTTTTTACCCGTGATACTGCCGCAGACGCTGGAGGAAAAAGGAGTCGGCGTGCTGCCAGTCTATCAGCGCGTCTCAGTGGAGGAGCTTTTTAAGCCAGAGATGGATTCACGCCCAGTAGAGGTGGAGGCGATTGTGAAAGGCACGTCGTTTAGTGATGAAAGCCTCGTCGTGGATGTGGAGATTGAAGGCCACATGGTGCGCACGATTTTGCCACAGGACGAGCCATTGAAACAACTGCCATGGCAGCTCGTGGAGCGTCGTGTGCAAGTACATGGCGTGGCGGGAACGCATTTCAACGATCAGCGGCAGATGTCTGGGCGACTGCTGTTTGTGCCAGGATTGGAGTCCTTTAAGCTGGTCGAGGAAGCCAAGCCTGAAAAGCCAGCCAACTTAGTGCCAGTGAATGGGCTGCTGCGTGTGAACTCACCGTTGCGGCAGCGCGTGCGGGTGCGCGGTGTGGCGACGCATGTGATGAAAGGACGCGGCCTGTATCTGCGCGGCGAAGGTGGAAGCATGTTTGTGCAGACGGCCCAACCAATCATCGTGCAATTAGGCGATGAGGTGGAGGCGGAGGGTTACCCAGTCGTCACGCCATTTAGGCCGAGTCTGAGCGCGATGGATGTCAAAAAGATAGGTGCTGCTGAGCTGCCGAAGCCTGTGGAGTTTCATGCTTCATATACACGGCACAGTCGTGAGCAGTGTGAGTTGGTAGAGTTGGAAGCAGATTTTTTGGAACTGACCCGCGGTCGTGAAGGCCTCAATCTTGTATGCAGCGCAGAGGGTCAAATTTTCGAAGCGCTACTGAGCACGCCTCAATTGCTGGCAGAAGAAATGACACCAGGAATGAAGTTGAGACTGAAGGGTATCTGTGAGTTTATTACCACCAGACCCTTGGTTATTCCGCGCAACGCGACTGGGTTTCGCCTGCTACTGAGGGGTCCTGCCGACGTGTTGATACTGGCCCGGCGACCCTGGTGGAATGAGCAACGTGCACTTTGGCTGCTCGGCATTCTTGCAACGGTGGCAGTGGTGATTGGAGTATGGGCGGTGACGCTGCAAGTCATGGTGAGGTTGCAGTCAAATGTGATCCGTCAACAGGCTCAGCAGCAGGCCACATTGGAAGAGAGGCAGCGCATCGCACGAGATTTGCATGATACTTTAGAGCAGGAACTCGTGGGCGTGACGATGCTGCTGGATGACACGACGCGGCGACTTAACGGGGCGCATCCGCAGGCCAGCCAGCCGCTGGATCTGGCTCGGCGACTGCTGCGTAGGGCGCGTGAAGAATCACGCACGACGATCCGCGAGTTACGCAGCGTCGTGCTCGAGAAGCGCGGCCTGCCCGCAGCTCTTGAGGAAATGCTGCGCCCGCTAGCGACCATGAGTGGAGCGGAGTTTGCCATCGAAGTCACAGGCATTCCGGTGCGGTTGGCCGGCACACTGGAAACGCATTTACTCCGCATCGCGCAAGAAGCCGTCGCCAATGCGGCACACCATGCGGGAGCCAAGCACATCGAACTGCTTCTCAGCTACACCGCAGTCACAGTATGCATGATCGTGCGTGATGACGGCTGCGGTTTTGATGCAGCTACAGCCACCACGCAGTCGGGGCATTTCGGCCTCAGCGGCATGAGCGAGCGTGCAGAAAAGATCGCTGGGCAGCTCAAAATTACTAGCCAGCCTGGGGTTGGTACTAGCGTTGAAGTCTGCGCACCCACGGCAGCTCTCAACGCAAATAAAGTTCCTACCAGCGACTCATGAAAACCACCGTATCCAAAATTCGTGTTCTCATCGTGGACGATCACTTTGCTACACGGCTCGGCTTGGCTGTGCCGATCAATCATGAGCCTGACATGACTGTGGTGGCCGAAGCTGGCACAAGCTCGCGCGCGGTCGAGATGTACCGCCAGCACCGTCCTGACGTTGTGATCATGGACTATCATCTACCCGACAAATCTGGCGTCGAGACGCTGGAGATGATCCGGGCAGAGTTCCCTGAAGCGCGTATTCTGATGTTAACCATCTTTGATGGAGAAGAAGACATCTACCGTGCTGTCACTGCTGGCGCGAAAGGTTACCTAACGAAATCCTCCGAATGTGAAGACGTGCTTCGTGCCATCCGCCGCATCGCTGCCGGAGCCGCGTGCTTTCCACCGGAGATAGCAGCAAAAATCCGCGCTCGTGAGCAGCGCCGCCCTCTGACGCCGCGTGAGCTAGAGATCCTGCGCCTACTGGTGAAGGGGCATTCGACGAAGGAGATCGTGGATCTGCTGAAACTTAGCATGGGTACCATTCGCCTCCACATCAGCATCATTCTAGACAAGCTAGACGCTTTTGATCGCACAAGCGCTGTCGCTCTCGCCATCGAGCGTGGGATTGTGCATCTGGGGGAGTAAAGGCGGCGTGATTTTCTGGGCATCTGTGATTTGCCAAGAGTCTAGTTCCCGAGTTATCGGTGAGTCCACATGGCAAACACAGGCACACTACTCGTTACAGGCGGCGCAGGTTACATCGGCTCACACACCGTCCGGCATTTGCTGGAGCTGGGGGAAAAGATCG
>JBEBGU010000725.1:0-2908 GCA_040081325.1 Prosthecobacter sp. | reverse complement strand
TTCTCGATTTGGCAGCGCAGGCAGAATGACCAGGCCTGCAAGCACAAGGCGGGCGATCTCACGCAAATCGTCTTCACCAATTCGGCGGACCATGTCGTGCAGCGGTTTCTTGCTTTGTAGCAGGACCATAACCACGCCAGCAATGATCACAGCGATGAGGCGCTGCCCAAGAATGGTGATCATGCCTGCGGTAAACATGACCAGCATAGCCATCTCGGTGGTCAGGCCTGAATCCAGTTCCTTACTTTTTGCCTCACCAAGAGTTCCAACAACGACCACACCAGCAAAGGCGATCATGGCGGCGGCAATGACCCAATCACCATGCATAAGACCCAGCAGACCAGCCATGGCACCAAAGAGAGTGAGCAGCGCAAAGGTTCGGATACCGGCGATGCGGTTCTGCACCCACTCACGCTGAAGACCGACGAGCAGACCAAGTCCAAGAGCCGTGCCGAAAGACTTCAGTAGCTCTACAGTATCTGGAAGTGCGGTAGGCATGGGATAGAATTATTTTGTGTTTTGCATAAACCACTGGAACGCAACATCCGGGAAATCGGAGAAGAGTCCATCGACATGAGCTTGATGGAAAAGGAGATCCAAAAGGTCTTCGGGAGACTTGGCAAACTTGGGCAATTCATCAATACGCAGCGTGTAGGGATGCACTTGAAGTTTCTGCGCGTGCGCGTTCTTCACAAGATCAGTGACTTCACGCTTAGCTGTGATGATCGAGCCAATATCCGGGCCGATGCCGTCGGCGATCTTGGCAAGTCCGGCGAGTCCCTCAGGCGTGCGCAGGTGGTCAAAGTCAGTGTTACCAGGGCCTTTGGCACCGCCACTCATGAGCATGATAAGTCGGCCCTCCCAGCCGAGTTCATGCCGCAGACGCATCACTTCATCATACTCGAAGCACTGGATGTAGCAGAGATCTTGTTTCGTCTTATAACCATGCTTGTGCAGGATGGGCAGGATGATGCGGCTGATGTCGTGACCTTCTTTGCGATGCCAAGCGGGCTGCTTGATCTCGGGATAGATGCCTGCGATACGACCCGTGCTTTGATTGAGTCCGGCGATGAGTTCCAGCTCTTCTTCAAGGGTTGGTATTTGAAATGAGGAGATGCCTTTCGGGAAGCGCTTCGGAAAGACCTGCTTGCCTGTCTTGGCATTGAAGCGCTCACACACTCGAAGCTGCTTCAACTCAGCAAGCGTGAAATCCAGCGCGTAGTAGCGGCCATCGGCGCGCTTGCGATCAGGAAAGCGCGTGGCGACATCGCTGATGGTATCGACATGGATGTCGTGCAGCACGACGGGCACGTCATCTTTGCTCAGAACCACATCCTGCTCGATGTAATGCGCGTCCATCGCATGGGCCATGGCTTTGGCTTCAAGCGTGTGCTCAGGCAGATAGCCAGACGCACCCCGATGGGCGATGATGATGGGCTGAGCTCCATTGGCCATAGTCGTGAGTGAGGTGAGAATGAGGGGAAGCAACGATTTCATGTGGGAGAAGACTGGCTGTGAGTTTTGTGTCCGAGGGTGAGTGCGCTGAAGACAATGGTCAGAAGGCAACACACGATCATGGTGCTGAAGACCCCGCCCCAGCCCCAGCGATCCGCGATCCAACCGACTCCTGTGCCTGCAAAGGCCGAACCAAAGACGTAACCAAAGAAGCCCGTGAAACCAGCGGCGGTGCCAGCAGCTTTTTTTGGCACAAGGTCCAGCGCGTGTAGCCCGATTATCATGATCGGCCCATAGATGAAGAAGCCGATGGCAATCAATGCGGCGCAGTCGATCCACAGCGGGCCGTTACGATTGAAGCTGTAGGCGATGAGGCCCACGAGGGTGAAGCTCATGAAGAGAATCGTGGCTGGAGCGCGGCGGCCTTGGAAGACTTTATCAGACATCCAGCCGCATAGAATGGTGCCAGGAATAGCGGAGTACTCAAAGAGCGCCCAAGCGATGCTGGACTCTTGGAAGGAGAACCCTTTGGCCGTTTGCAGATAGGTCGGAATCCAGTCCACGACGCCATAGCGGACGAAGTAAGCAAAGGCATTCGCTGCGGCGATAGCCCACAGGTATTTGTTTCGGAACACATGCCCAAAGAAGATCTCGCGAAAGCTCAGCGTGCGCTCGTGATCAGCGTTGTAGTCGGGCGGGTAGTCATTCCGATACTGCTCCACGGGCGGCAGGCCGCAGCTCTGTGGCGTGTCACGCAGCAAGATGAATGTGATGATGGCGAGCACAGTAGCGACGGCGGCATTGAAATAAAATTTGGCCCCCCAATCATTGAAGAGCCACACACCTAGGAGCGCTAAACTGGCCACACCACCGCCGCCGATATTGTGGGCCACATTCCAGAATGCCACCGTGCGCCCGCGCTCTTTGGTGCTGACGCACTGCACCATGGTTTTACCACATGGTGGCCAGCCCATGCCATTCACCCAACCGTTGAGTGTTTGCAGTACGATCATGACGGTGAGCGAGGCATAGACCTCTTTAACAAAACCGAAGACGAATAGAATCGCGCAGGATAACAGCAAGCCCAGAGGCATGAACCAGCGTGGATTACTACGATCAGAGACGGAACCCATGAGGAACTTCGAGACGCCATAGGCGATGGATAGGCCGGTCATCGCTGTGCCGAGCTGCGCTTTGGAATATTGCGGGTACTCTTTCAAAATGTCAGGCATCGCCAGAGCAAAATTCTTCCTCACCAAATAGTAGGCTGCGTAGCCGATGAAGATGCCTGCGAAGACCTGCCAGCGTAGCCGCTTGTATTCAGCATCCACTCGCGCTGCGGGTAAAGGCGGCGCATCAGGGGCAGGTCGGAAGATGGAAATCATACGCTGTAATGCTGACAGAACGCTGAGGATTAAGTCAACCCTTCAGAGGAAGGCAGATGCAATAAGGC
>JBEBGU010000724.1:0-2928 GCA_040081325.1 Prosthecobacter sp. | reverse complement strand
CTCGCTGTCCTTTTCAGATGGCGGCAGCTTCATTGGTAGTCTGAGCAAAACCTTCCTCAATGGCGTGACCACTACCTCGACTCGTGGCGATTGCCCGACGATCCCCGAGTTGCTGCACTTCGCCTACCAAATGATGTTCTTCGTCATCACGCCAGGCCTCTTCATCGGTGCCTTTGCAGAGCGTATGAAGTTCAGCGCCATGTTCATCTTTAGTCTCGTTTGGAGTCTCGTTGTCTATGTGCCCTGCTGCTATGGCGTCTGGCATAAGGCGGGCGCATTCCTCGGACTCACAGGCGTCATCGACCTCGCTGGGGGCATCGTCGTCCACATCACCGCAGGTGTCGCCGCACTCGTGCTTTGCATCGTCGTCGGCCCGCGCAAAGGCTTCCCCACCACGCAGATGCTACCGCACAACCTGCCACTCACGCTCATCGGAGCAGGGATGCTTTGGGTCGGCTGGTTTGGCTTCAATGCCGGCAGCCAGCTCGCCGCCAATGGCAGCGCCGCTATGACGCTCATCGTCACTCACATCTCCGCCTGCACCGCCGCGCTCGTCTGGATGGCTATCGAATGGCTCAAAGTGCAGCGCCCTAGTGCACTCGGCATCGCCACTGGTTCCATCGCCGGGCTCGCCGCCATCACACCCGCCGCTGGCAAAGTCGGCCCCATCGGAGCCATCTGTATCGGAGCCATCTCCGCCCTCATCTGCTGGTTTGCTTGCGCCAAGCTCAAGAAAAAATTCCGCTACGACGACTCACTCGACGTCTTCGGCGTGCATGGAGTCGGCGGCTTCGTCGGCACCATCCTCGTCGCCGTCTTCGGCTCCACCTCCTTTGCCGGCGGTCTCGGTGATTTCCAAATCACCACTCAGCTCAAAACCCAAATCCTCGCCGCCCTCTACACCACCCTCCTCTCAGGAGTCGCAAGTTACGTCATCTTGAAAGTCATCGCCCTCTTCATCCCCCTCCGCGTCACCAGCGATCAAGAAAGCCAAGGCCTCGACCTCGCCGAGCACGGCGAAGCGGCTTACAATGATTGATGGGCTGAGGTGCTTGTTGCTCTGACTGCGGATTGGCGGAACATGCAGCGCATGTCCGCCAATCCACACGCCTGGCAATGGCCCTCCACGAAAGATCCGCGCTGGGCTTTTGCCGCCATCATGGTCGTGTACTGCGTACTCGGCACGACGGTGCTGGGCTTCAATCGTGATCCCTTACAGATCGCGCTCACCGTTTCGTGCTGTGCTGGATTTGAGGTGCTGTTTGCGTGGATGTTTCGGCGAGAAAAAATAGTGCCGCTTAGCGCGTGCATCACGGGTTTGGGGCTCTCCCTGTTGGTGAACTATCCCCACGATCTGTTCCTTCTCGTGTTGCCAGCCTTTTTTGCTATCGCATCAAAGTATGTGCTGACTTTCCAGGGGAAGCATGTTTTCAACCCCAACCTCTGTGGAGTGATGGCTGCACTGATGCTTGGCGGCGGGCGCTTCGCTTCAGCACCTGCGTATCAATGGGGCGGAGATGCGGCCATCATCGCACTGATCGTGATGGGGGCGTTGGTGCTGTTTGTGTTCCGCATCGGTCGCACACCGTTGATCCTGTCATTTCTGATCTCCTTCGCCGTGCTGACTGCATTGCGTGCCTGGATCATGCGCTGGCATCTGCCAGCAGAGACGATCATGCGAGGCACGCTGGCTTCTCCCGCTTTCTTCCTCTTCACTTTCTACATGATCACGGACCCAAAGACCTCGCCGAAAGGTTTCTGGGCACAAATTGGCTGGGGCATTTTGGTGGCGGTTCTTGATCTGGCTTTTCATCTGCGCTCGTCACTGGCGACGATCTTCTTTTCTCTTTTCACCGCGAGCAGTCTGCGCTGGGCCTGGCTTCACGTCACACACCGTGACTGGACGCTTCCGGGCCTGCGGGTCTGGGTTGTGCGCACGGCGACGCTGCTGAGCTTTGCCGTTCTCGGGGCACAAACCTATGCGCACTGGCTGCATCCGGCCATCCTGGCTCCGAAGCCTGGGTTTCGTTTTGAAGCGGTGTCGGCAGCAGAAAGCGGTGTGCATTCACAACTGGGCGATCTCTTGACGCGAGTCGATCCACGAATCGCCCATGTTGCCAAGTGGCTGCTTTCTGTCGGTGATGCAGTGGCGGTGGGTGATTACGATGCCGATGGGCTTCCTGATTTGTTTCTCACCAACCCACTCAAGCGCGCCGAGGATCGGAACGCTCTCTATCGCAACCTCGGAGGGATGAAGTTTCAGCGTGTGCCATTGCCCGCACTGGCGGACATCAGCGAATCTCCAGAGCAGCATGGCATCGTCTCCGGGGCGCTGTTTGCCGACTACGACAACTCGGGCCGCCAGTCCTTACTTCTGCTGACTGGCTGGGGAAAGCTGCGACTGCTCAAGAATGAAGTGGCAGCCGATGGAAGCATTCAGTTTCGAGATGCGACGACAGAGGCAGGTCTTGATGAATACACCGTGAGTGTGGCTGGCACGCTCGCCGATTTCGATCTCGATAGTGATCTTGATCTCTTCACTGGCAATGCCATGCGTCCCAACTTGCTCGACTATGATCCGCCACAGCGTTTTAATATTTTCAAACTGCCTGCTGCCAAATCCCCGGATGACCGACGCATGTTTCACTTCATGCACTCCACTTGGCACAACGCGACGAATGGCGGGCTGAATGTGTTCCATCGCAATCTCGGAAACGGTCATTTTGAAAAGGAAAACATCGCGGCTCTCGGCATGGGCGAAACGCACTGGACGATGGCCGTCGGAACGGCGGATCTAAATCAAGATGGCTGGCCGGATCTCTACTGTGCCAGCGACTACGGGCCTGATGATCTTTATCTGAACAAGTCAGGCCGTGGTTTCGAACGTATCGCAGGCACCTTCTTTGGCAGTGTGGGACGTGACACTTA
>JBEBGU010000723.1:0-2938 GCA_040081325.1 Prosthecobacter sp. | reverse complement strand
GGACCATGCCGGAATCCGAACGTAAAATCATCGGCACCCGAGCACTGCGGGAGATTCGTGAAGGTGACATCGTGAACCTCGGCATCGGCCTGCCAGAAAGTGTGGCCATGGTCGCAGCGGAGACAGGGCGACTGAGTGAATTCACCCTCACCGTGGAAAGCGGCCCCATCGGCGGCGTGCCAGCTTCGGGGCTGAACTTTGGTTGCAGCCACTTCCCCGAGGCGATCATCGATCAGCCTTCGCAGTTCGATTTCTATGACGGCGGCGGGCTCGACATCGCCGTGCTCGGCGCGGTGGAAGTGGATGCCCAGGGCAGCGTGAACGTCACGAGCTTCGCGGATCGTTTCGCGGGCGTCGGTGGCTTCGTCAATATCGCCCAAAGCGCGCGCAGGCTCGTGTTTTGCTGCACCTTCCTCGCCAAGAGTCAGCCGAAGTTCGTGCGCAAGATCCAGCACGTCTGCTTCCACGGGCCCACCGCCTTCGCTCATGGTCAGCAGGTGCTTTATGTCACTGAGCGGGCTGTCTTTGAGCTTACGGCTGGCGGACTGCGGCTCATCGAGATCTCTGACGGGTATGATCTTCAAACGGACATCCTAAATAAGATGGAATTCAAGCCCGCCGTGGCCCTTTCACTGTATTGACCCTTTGACCGAATTGAACCTCATGAACACCGTTCACATCATCGACGCCAGACGCTCTCCCATCGGCCGCTTTGGCGGTGGTTTGAAATCCATCAGCGCCACCGACCTCGGCTTTGCCATCGCCGATGCGGTGGTTCCATCTGGGCTTCGTGAGCACATCGAGCAGGTCATTCTCGGCCAGGTGCTGCAAGCCGGCTGCGGCATGAATGTAGCGCGGCAGGTGGGCTTGAAGCTCGATCTCCCGGAGTATGTGCCTGCCTACACGGTGAATATGGCCTGCGGCTCTTCGCTCAAAGCCGTCGCGCTCGGTGCCGATGCCATCCGCAGTGGCGAAAGTGATCTCGTACTCGCTGGCGGAGTCGAGGTGATGAGCCGCGCGCCGCATTATGTCATGGATGCCCGCTGGGGGAAAAAGCTCGGTGATCTCTCGATGCAGGACGCCATGTTTGTCGATGGACTCAGTGATCCGTTGCTGAAGATCGGCATGGGTGAGACGGCGGAGCGAATCGCCGACAAACACAGCATCACACGCCAGCAGCAGGACGAATTTACCGTGCTCAGTCAAAGCCGAGTCGCTGCGAGTCGTGAAGCCTTCATTCGCGAGATCGTGCCTGTGGCCGAGGTCGCGAGTGATGAGCATCCACGTGCTGACACGACGCTCGAATCGCTCGCCAAACTGAAGCCTGCCTTCCGCAAGGACGGTACGGTGACACCCGGCAACTCATCCGGCATCAACGATGGAGCAGCGATGGTCCTGCTCGCCAGTGAAGCAGCGATGCAGAAGCACGGCCTGCAATCACGCGCCCGCATGATCGCCACAGCGGCTGTCGGTTGTGATCCTGCGGTCATGGGGCTCGGACCTGTCGGAGCCATTCATAAACTTTGCACCATCACCGGCTGGAAGCTCGACGAGGTCGATGCCATCGAGATCAACGAAGCCTTCGCCGTGCAGACGCTCGGCTGTGCTCGCGAACTGTCACTCGACCTCGAAAAGCTCAATCAACGCGGCGGAGCCATCGCGCTCGGGCATCCCATCGGTGCCAGCGGAGCGCGTGTGCTTGTCACGCTGCTGCATTTGATGGAAGACAAAGGCTACAAGCGCGGCATCGCCAGCCTCTGCATCGGCGGCGGCATGGGCATCGCGATGGCCGTGGAGAGGTGAGTTAAAGCCGCTTCTTGCTAGTCTCTTCCACAAGCCACACGCATACCAGCGTGATGGCTGACATGACGATCAGATAAACAGCGACCGGCCAGGGCTTGCCGCCGTATTTGTCCAGCAAGGCTGTAGCGATGAGCGGTGCGAGTCCGCCTGCGAGTGGTGAGGCGAGCTGATAGCCGAGTGACGCGCCACTGTAGCGGACGCGCGTGCCGAAAAGTTCCGAGAAGAAGGCGGCCTGCGGTCCATACATCGCCGCGTGACCGATGAGTCCGATGACGACAGCAACCATCACGAGTCCCGTTTGCCGTGTCTCCAGAAGCCAGAAAAATGGAAACGCAAACGCGGTTAGGAAGAGCGCTCCGCCGAGATAGACTGGGCGGCGACCGAGCTTGTCCGACAACGCGCCGAAGTAAGGAATGGCGACGAGTTGCACAGCCGAGCCGACGAGCACCGCATTGAGCAAACTGCCCTTCGCCATGCCGAGCTGCTGCGAGCCGTAGCTGAGCACGAGGACGGTGAAGATGTAGAAGAAAGCGTTCTCCGCAAAGCGCGCTCCCATCGCGAGCACGATATTGCGTGGGTGATCACGCAGCACGGCGAGGATGGGAACCTTCGGGCCAGGATCGGCAGCTTTCGCTTCGGTGAAGATGGGACTTTCCATGATCTTCAGCCGAATGAACATGCCAACGCCGAGTAGCAGGATGCCGAGCAGAAACGGAATGCGCCAACCCCAGGCGAGGAAGGCTTTTTCATCCATCGACGAGGCGAGATGAAACACACCATTCGCCAGCAGTAACCCGACGGGCACACCGGCCTGAACCCAGCTCGCATGAACGCCGCGTTTGCTTTCATGCCCATGCTCCACCGCCATCAGCACCGCGCCGCCCCACTCGCCACCGACACCAAATCCTTGAACGAAGCGCAGAGTCACCAGCAGGATCGGCGCAGCGACACCGATCTGATCATAGGTCGGCAGCAGGCCGATCAAAACCGTCGCCACGCCCATGAGCATGAGCGTGGTGACGAGCATGGACTTGCGACCGATCTTGTCACCGAAATGCCCGAAAACGATACCGCCGAGTGGTCGCGCGAAGAAGCCGACCGCGTAAGTGGCAAAAGCCGCCATCGTGCCCGCAGC
>JBEBGU010000064.1:0-11039 GCA_040081325.1 Prosthecobacter sp. | reverse complement strand
CTTGAAGTCACGCGGCATGTTGGACGAGACGCTCGTCATCTGGGGCGGTGAATTCGGCCGCACGCCGATGAGCGAACAGGGCGATGGCCGCGACCACAACCCGACCGGCTTCACCATGTGGATGGCCGGTGGCGGCGTGAAAGGCGGCCAGACCTATGGCATGACCGACGAGCTTGGTTTGTATGCCATCGAAGACCGTCTGCATGTGCATGATCTGCACGCCACGATCCTGCATCTGATGGGCCTCGACCACACCAAGCTGACCTACAATCACAAAGGTCTGCCCGAACGCATCGACCAGAACGAGGGGCATCCGTACACACGGCTGCTGGGGTAGTGAGGGGTCAAGCTCGCTGACCCATCGCCTTCAGCTTCGCCTCACCCTCGCTCCACGCGACTTCATGCGGCAGGCGTTTGGATTGCGCGGCGAGCGCGGCGGTGACGCCTGCGGCTTCGCCCATGGCGACGGCGTTGCCGGTGACGCGGTAGCTGGCGTGGGCGATGAAGTCGCCGCTGATGCAGCGACCAGCCATCATGAGTCCATCGACTTCTTTGGCAATCAGAGCGCGCAGCGGGATGTCATACGGCTGCACTTTGATGCCGCGATTCGTGTAGCCAGCTTCTTTGTTGTGCTCGGCTGTGAGGGCGTGGATGTCCACGGAGAAGGTGGGACGCACGACACCATCTTCATATCGTGCGCCTTTGACGAGATCATCCTTGGTGACCGTGAAGCGACCTGCGATGCGGCGTCCATCACGCACGCCGATCTGCTCGGCGGTGGCGGCAAGCTGGATGCCTTCCCATGGGCCGCCGAGCTTGCGCAGGCCGTTGACGATTTTGTTCATCTCACTTCGGGCGCGCACGGTGGCTTCGGTGACTTGTGCGGCATCGTAGGGGATGACGCTGAATTCGTGGTTCATCATCACGAGCAGCAAGTTGTCGCGGACTTGCCACAAAGTTGGTTTGGAATAGGAAGGGAAGAAACCGGCGCGCTTGATCTCAGCGAGGAAGGCTTCTTTCGAGGGGCCGTCGTTTTTGCTCGGATCTGAGCCGTGGATGAATGGAGCCAGAGCAGCGGCATCTTTGGCAACGAGGAGCGCATTCAGCGACATGGGCTGGCAGGGGCAGGCTTTGGATTCGCCAATCTCAAAGGAGCATCCGGCGAGCGCACCGAGATCACCATCACCGGTCGTGTCGATGAAGACAGGCGCGCGCCAGGCCTGACGGCCTGATTTGGACTCGGTGATGAGCGTGGTGAGGCGGTTTCCTTCTTTGTAGGCAGCCGCAGCGCGGGTGTGGAGCTGGAACTTCACGCCGGCTTCCACACACATGTCTTCGAGCAGGAGCTTCATGCCTTCGGGCTCGTAGCAGATGCTCTTTTGACTGGTGCCTCGGCGGGCGTCGCGTTCATCGAGGCGCTTGGTGAGTTCTTTGGCAAAGCCCGGCTTGTCGAAGTCGAGCAGGTAACCGAGCAGGCCAGCGGTCCACACACCGCCGAGGCAGCCGCGCCATTCAAAGAGGCGTACTTTGGCTCCGGCGTGTGCAGCGGTGATCGCGGCGGTGACTCCGGCAGGGCCAGCACCACAGACGATCACGTCGGCATCCTGCACGAGCGGCAAATCCTGAGCGGGCTCATGAAAGCGGCCCTCACTCGTGGCGATGGCTTTCTCCACCTCCGCTGCCGACATGAACGCAGGCGTGATGGCGGCACCAGTAAAGGCGGCGCGCAGGAAATGGCGGCGTTTGAGATCAGGGACTGCGGATGGATTCATGGTGCGGTGATAACGCTTCGGGCTGCCGTGATCGTTCGGCAAGCGAGGGCTACGGTGAAAGGGCTTGAATAACCTGAGGCTGAAAACAGTTTAAAACCGGCTATTGTCGGCCCGCCCGCCTTCCTCATGAAACTTTGTTCCTTCTTTCTGATCCTCATCAGTGCCCTGCCCGCCTTTGCCGGGGTCGAAATCGATCTTGAGGTGCTCGGCAGCAGTCTGGGTGGCTGGAGCGCGCGCAAAGGCAAGGCGGCTGAGTATGAAATCTCCGAGTCTGTGTACCGTACTTATCAGCCGGAAACCTCGCCTTCGCCGGATGGCGGCATCTTTGTTTCGATACGCATCGATCATGTGCGCGGCTTCATGGCGAGCGATGATTACGCGAGCCTTGAGTTGAGCTTCTCGGCGGATGGAACGCTCGTCACAGCGCAAAGCAGCCTGGCTCTGCAAGGTCGCACGATCAGCAGCGAGTTGATCAAAGGTGGTGCTTCAGCTTCGACCTCCGTCGCCGCGCCGTATGTGGACCGTGCAGTAAAGATCGGCACGGATTTGGTGGCGGACTTGTCCTCGAAACTGCTGCGTGAAAAGATCGTGGAGCCCGGACGTGTTTCCTTTCCAGCGGCCATCCGCCACAACTACAACCTCATTTATAAAGCCGTGCGCGTGAAGCCTGACGCACCGCCACCAGCAGGCACCGTGCCCTCGACAACGACCGGAGCCAAGCCGCCTGAATCCCTTCCTGAGAAGCCCGCGCCTGCACCGCCTGCGGCACCCACGCCGCCTGAGAAGAAGCCGGAAGAACCCGCCAAGCCCGGTGAGAAAAGTGTGGTCGATGCCACCACCAAAAAGGAAGTGCCTCTGCCAAACATTCATCCCTACACTGGCAATGGTGCGCCAATGACGCCACTGCCGGAAAAGAAGGACAAATCCGCATTGCTGAGTGTCGGTAGTGAAGTGCTCAAGACAGCACGCGATGTGGTGAAGGAAGGTATCAAGTGAACCTGTAGGTGGGAATGTTTGGCGCGTACAGCATCGCCATTTCAAAAGCCCTCTCCGCCAAACTTCCCGACGGCTTGGCGGCGCGGCAGGCCCATTCAACACTCAAAGAAGTCGGGAAGTCGGGCGAAGGTGACACTGTGAGTCTACGACATCTCGTGCGCCCGACATTCCCGACCTACGAGGTGCCGCATCAACCCAAGTTTACGGGGTCCACATCCCAGGTCACAATGATGTCTTGAGGCAGAGTGATGGATTCGATCACAGATTGAATGTGCCGCGCCAACGGGCGGATGCGGTCGCTACGCAGCAGGAGCTGAAAGCGAAACTGGCCATGAGCCTTGGTCAGATTGGATGGCGACGGCTCGCCCATCAGTGTGCCGGGAGGTAGTTTGGCGGCGAGCCGTTTGTGCAGCGTTTGCAGGGTGAACTCAGCCTGTGTCTGATGTTTGCCACGGCTGCTGATCATGACCATGTGGCTGAATGGCGGATACTTGAAGGCCTGCCGATGCTCCAACTCCTGCTGCATGAAGCCCTCGAAATCATTGTGCCGGCTGAACTGGATCGACGGACTGTGCGGCGCATAAGTCTGCACGAAGACTTCGCCCTTCACTTCACCACGACCGGCGCGGCCGGCGACTTGCACGAGCAGTTGCGTGGTGCGTTCGGCGGCACGGAAGTCGGGCAGGTTCAGCGCGGTGTCGGCATTGAGCACCCCGACGAGTGTCACGTTGGGGAAGTCGAGCCCTTTGGCGATCATCTGAGTGCCGATGAGGATGTCGAGCTTCTGCGCGCGGAAGTCTTTGAGCGTGTCACGCAGTTGGTTTTTCCGCTGCATGGTGTCCGTGTCCACGCGGGCCATGCGGGCATTGGGGAAAACTTCCTTCACGGCGGCTTCGACGCGCTCGGTGCCGAAGCCGCCGTATTTGAGCGCGGGGTCGTTGCAGGCCGGGCATTTCGTTGGCGGCACTCGACGCGCGCCACAGATGTGGCAAACGAGCCGGTTGTCTTTCTTGTGCAGCGTCATCGGGATGGCGCAGTCCTGACACTGGACAACTTCACCACAAGAGGTGCAGGCGAGGCTCGTGTTGAAGCCACGACGGTTGAGAAAGAGAATCGTCTGTTCGCGCTTTTCGAGTCGGGCGGTGATGGCGTTGCGCAACTTCTCGGAAAGGATACCTGCGTTGGCCACGGAGACGCCGGTGCCTTTGCGGCGCTCCAGCCGCATGTCCACGATGCGGATGAGCGGCATGGATTTGCCATCCATGCGCTTGGTCATGCGCAGCAGTTCGTACTTGCCGGTGCTGGCGTTTTGAAACGACTCCAGACTCGGCGTAGCGGAGCCAAGCAGAACGGGGCAGCGCTCGATGTGACCGCGCACGACGGCGAGATCACGGGCGTGGTAGCGCGGTGCGTCCTCCTGTTTGTAAGAGGGCTCGTGTTCTTCATCGACGATGATGAGGCCGAGCCTTTCGAGCGGTGCAAAGATGGCGCTGCGGGCGCCGATGACGATGTCGGCGCGGCCTTCCTGCACCTTGAACCATTCGTCATGGCGCTCGCCGTCGCTGAGATGGCTGTGCAGCACGGCGATGGCGTCTTTCTTTTCCGAGAAGCGCGCTTTGAAACGCTCGATGGTCTGTGGCGTGAGGCTGATCTCGGGCACGAGAACGAGCGCGGTTTTGCCGAGTTTGAGAACTTCAGCGATGGCCTGGAGATAGACTTCGGTTTTGCCACTGCCGGTGACGCCTTGGAGCAACAGCGGCCGGGCTTCCTTTGGTGCGTGAATGGCTTTGATCACACTCTCATAGGCGACCTGCTGCTCTTCGGTCATGGTGAGCGGCTGGCTGGGCAGGAACTCTTCAGTTTGAAAAGGATCACGCTCCACGCGCAGTTCGCTGCGGGTGATGAGGCCCGCTTTCAGCAGCGGCTTGATGATGCTTGCGGCGCGCGGGAGTTCACGACGCAGATCACTGAGCGTGACTTCACCGCCATTAGCGCGCATCGTTTCCAGGATGCGGGCCTGCATGGGCGCGGTCTTGTGGAGCTTGTCCATGACCTCAGGTGCTGGCTCCTTCGCCAGCTTCAAATGGCTGTCGGTGAGGAAGGTCTCCGGCTTGTCGCGCACGGCTTGTGGCAGCATGGAGCGGAGCACGCGATGGACGGGCACGATGTAGTACTCGGACACCCAGTCGGCGAGCTTGAGCAGGCCAGGCGTGAACATGGGCCGCGCGCCGATGATGCTGGTGATTTCCTTCAGGCGATGCTGGTGCGGTGAGGAGTCAAGGATCTCCAGGACGACGGCGGGCACGCGCTGATTTTGCAGTGGCACGATGACGCGTGTGCCGATGGTCAGCCGTGAGATGAGTTTCTCCGGGATGGCGTAGTCCAGTTCCATGACTGCCGAGCCTTCGAGCTGCACACGAGCGACCCCTGGTCCTCCGCCATGAACAGCCGCCTGCTCCTGAATAGGAGCATCGCTGGCAAAGAGGCTGAGTTGGTCGGTCGGCATGGTGAGCTGATTTCAGTGCATAGCCGAGTTCATCCGACCTGTCGAATCACGGCATGAGGTTCGCCTTAAAAAGTCCTCAAAGGCAATAAATAACCGTGGACGATTTTCTTCCTATAACGTAATTTTTTCTCGTTATAGGAAGAAAATCATGTTCATCGGACGAGACGAAGAATTGCAGGCGCTGCGCACGGCCATCCAGGCTCGTGAGCCTCGACTTGCCGTGATTTACGGACGTCGGCGCATCGGCAAGACATCGCTCATCCGGCAAGCCGTGGGGCGTGAGCCGGTCATTTTCGTCGAAGGACTGGAGAACCAGTCCACCCAGGCGCAGATCCAGAGCTTTCTGGTCCAGGCATCGCGCCAGCTTCGTCGGCAACTGCCGCCCGCGACCTCCTGGCATGAGGCGCTGATGGCTCTGGACACGGCTTTGGCAAAGAGGCCCATGGTCATCGTGCTGGATGAGTTCCAGTGGCTGGCGAACTACCGGCAGGAACTTGTCTCGACGCTGAAGATGGTCTGGGAGCAGTATCTCTCCCGCGCTCCAGGCCGCAGCCTGATCCTGTGCGGATCGATTGCCTCCTTCATGACGACCAAGGTCATCCGCTCCAGTGCCTTCTACGGGCGCACGGACTTGGTGATTCATCTCCAGGGATTCCAGCTTCATGAAACGGCACGTCTGCTGCGTGGACGTGGGTTTCAGGAGGTGCTCGATGCACAATGCTACACAGGCGGTGTGCCGAAGTATCTGGAGTTGCTCGCAGCCGCGCCGTCGGTGGTGCTCGGCATGGAGAAGGAGGCATTCCGTGCGGATGGCTACTTCGTGGAGGAATATGACCGCATCTTCGTGAGCCATTTCGGGCGCAATGCCGAGTATCCACGGCTCGTCCGCGCGCTGGCAGATTCACCCTATGGTCTGAATCGTCGTGAGCTGGCCGCTGAGGCGGAGATCGCCGAGGGCGGGATGCTCAGCCTGCGACTGCATGATCTGGAAGCGGCGGGCTTCATCTCCTCCCACAGCCCTTTTGACAAAGGCAGCGAGTCCCGACTCATCCGCTACTACCTGAGTGATCCGTGGATGAGTTTTTATCATGCCTTTCTGCGCACTCGACTGAAGCAGATCCGCACAGTCGGCAAGAAGGACATGTTCATCTCGCTCCGGCAGAGCGGGGCATTCCGCTCTTGGATGGGACGTGCGTTTGAGCTGGTGTGCCTGCGTCATCAGGTGTTGCTAGCACGTCTGCTCAAGTTTGATGCCATCGACTATGAAGCCGGGCCCTGGTTTCGCTCGCCGCGCAAAGGGCTGACGGGTGTACAGATCGACCTCGCTTATGATCGTGCAGACGGCGTGATCACGCTCTGCGAGATGAAGCGCCAAACCGCTCCGCTAGGTAAGGCCGTCATTGCCGAAGTGGAGAGGAAGGCGGAGGCGCTGCGTGCCGCTTACCCGCGGCGGACCGTGCAGCCTGTGCTGGTCGTGGATGGGCCTGTTTCCAAGGAAATACCAGCCTCCGGCTACTTCCACCGCATCATTCAGGCATCGGATATGCTCAGATGATTTTCTTCCTATAACGTGTTTTTTTAGCGTTATAGGAAGAAAATCGCTTTTGCCTCAGCGGGCATTTATGAGTTTAAACATAGACCCGTGGCACCCGAGTGTTGATGTTGGTAAGGACTTCATACGGGATAGTGCCAGCCCATATGGCCAGCTCATCAGCGGTAAGGTCACCTCCGAGAAGAGTGACTTCATCTCCATTGTAGGCGGTGCCTTGTTCGAGATTCACCATGAGTGAATCCATGCACACGCGACCAATGACCGGATGCCGCTGACCCCGGATGATGACCTGGGCCTTGTTTGACAGAGCGCGGAAGTAGCCGTCGCCATAGCCGACGGGCACGGTGACGACGCGCACGGGATGATCACTCTGCCAGGTGCTGCCGTAGCTGACGGGATGGCCGGGCTGCACGACTTTGAAATAGGCGACACGGCTCTTCCACGTCAGCGCCAGCTTGACCGCGATGGTGCGCGCGCATTCAGCGCTGGGATACACGCCGTAGAGCAGAATGCCTGGGCGCACGAGGTCGAGATGGCATTCGGGCAGTTGCAAAATGCCGGCGCTGTTGGCGATGTGACGCACTGGCATGGGCAGGCTGCGCTTTTCATAAAACGTGAGCACTTCAAGGAAGCGCTCCAGTTGCAGCCGCGCATGGCTGAGATCGGCAGCGTCTGCATTGGCAAAGTGCGAGTAGATGCCTTCTACTTCGACATGCTTGCATTGCAGGCTGGCTTCCAACAACTGATCAGCGCTGTAGTAGTGAATGCCGATGCGCTCCATGCCGGTGTCGATCTTCAGATGCACGCGGGCTTTCACGCCCATCGCAGCGGCGGCTTCGTCGATCAGCCTCAGTTTCTCCACCGAAGGCGCGGTGATGGTGAGGTCGTGTTTGAGGAAAAGCGGGAGTTGCTCACCCGCGATGCCGCCGAGCACGAGGATGGGCGTGGTGATGCCCTCGCGCCGCAAAAGGATGCCTTCCTCCAAGAAGGCCACGCCGAGATAGTCTGCGCCGCGTTCGACCATGTGACGCGCGACTGGTACGAGACCGTGCCCATAGGCGTTCGCTTTCAGGATGGTCATCACTCTGGAACTGCCGACATGGCTGCGAATGGCGGCCAAATTTTGCGCGAGCAGACCCAGGTCCACCTCGACATGAGTCGGGCGTACGGCGTCGTCATCAGAGCAGATGGTGGCAGGGGTCATGCAGCGCCGATGATTCGTGCCAGACTACGGGAAGGCAAGGCGGTCCTTCTTGTGGTCAGCGTTTCTTCTTGTAGCCAGCGGGGACGAGTTCTGCCACGGCGCTGGCGATGATGTCTTCGATCCCGGCGGCAAAGCGGTTCGGCTGTTGGAAGAAATTCGTCGAAGGATCGGCCTCGTAGCCGCCCTCTTCCCAGATGCGCTGGGAGGGGATGAAACACGGCACGTCGTTGGTGTAGGCATTGACCCAGGTGCGGGTGGGATCGTACTGCTTTTTGAAACGCAGGCTGTAGTCCACCACGACCTCACCGGGTAGATTGATGGTGAGCAGGCTGTCGGCAAAGGCCCAAACCTGGACGGTGTAGGGCAGGGCTGATGGGATTTTTTTCTTCTTAGCCTGACCGACAAAGAAGCTGGCGTGCTGCGCGGTCCACTTGTTTTTATCGAGCGTGCGCTTGTGCCAGGAGGGTGCTTTTGGCATGGCATCAAAGGGCAGCATCACTTCCTTGGCCGCGCAGGTGACAGGACCTGTGACAGGCTTCATGGGCAGGTTAATTAGACGCACGGCTTCTTTGGCGAGTTCGATGCCATGGCCCTTAGCAAACTTGAGCTCGCTACGCGGATACGGGCTTTGATCCGCGCCACAGCCGATCGCTGTCATCGCTACACAATCTGGGAAGCGCAGCTCCAATTCTTTTTGTGCGTAGCCTGCCCAGTCAGAGTGAATTTCGTCGAGGGCGACGGTGGTGCAGTGGCAGGCGTAACTGCTGTAAATGACGCGTAATTTGCCAGCTAAATCTGTCACGCGGAGCACGGGCAGTGAGTGATCCTGAGTTCCCCCGAAATTAAAACCGTTGGTGAATTGGGCACCTGTTTTGAGACGGCTGTTCAGGGCAAAACCAACTTTGCCGATGCTCCAGTCCACCTTCACAGGCCGCTGTGCATTGAGGGCGTTGATTACGACTTCGGCCATTCTAGCTGTGAGTTCCTTGGCGTAAGTTTCGGCGTGGGTTTTCTCTTCTGATGTGAGTTTAGCGTCCGATTGAAAAGGTTGTGCGCCGGGCAGCATCGGCGCGCTATGGGTGTGGCTGGAGTGCAGTGAGAAACGTGCCGCATCGAGTTTCCAACCCGCTGTCGCCACTCGATCCAAGACTTCTGCACGCATGACTGCCGGGACACCGCCGCTGTCCACGGTTAGCATCACGACTGGGGCATCTTGATTCCAGGTCAGTGCCAGAGCCTTTGCTTGCAGTGGCATGGCCGAGCTTTCAGACTCGTGAGTGCGGCTGCTGTTTCCGCTGAGTCTCACTGGCTGTGAGGGCGTGATGTCGATGCTGGCCGCTCCAGCTTGCCATTCGGCCCGAATTGAAAGTTGCCCGAATAGGCACATCGCCCCAGCGGTCGCCAGCACCGTCCAGCGGCGGCTGATCTTTGATTTATCGGTCATATGGTTAGTCTGTCAGGAAAGGCTGCCGTTCGCCAAGCCTTCATTTTCAAATATTTATGACCTGTTTCCCATGCAAATGTGACTCGAAACAAAGAGTAAGCTCAGATGAAGCTTTTGTGTCAGGATGCGGAAGTCGCTCTACATTCACCCTTCATTCTTGATCGCGGAAACGCGGAATGGAAACACGCTATTTGCCGTCTGAGTTCAGCCCATGAAATCCTCTAAACCCCCTGCTCCACATCGCCCACCACCGCACCTTTCTCGCTGGGGGTGGTGGCGGCGGGTCCTCGTGGTGGGTCTCATGAGTTGCAGTTTATTGGCGACTGTGACCGTGGCTGTTGTCATCGGCATCTACTCGCAGATGGCGAAGAAGTATGACCTCACTCAGCTCGGTCGGATGCCTGAGCGCACGATGGTCATGGATGCTCAGGGTGAGCTGCTCGGGCGGATGCATGGTGAGAACCGCATCGTCGTGCCCTTCAATCAAGTCTCCCCAGACTTCATCAAGGCACTGCTGGCACGCGAGGACAGCCGTTTCTATAAACACAGTGGCATCGACTACATCGGCGTGGCGCGTGCGTTTGTGCGGAACATTAAAGACCGTCGCGTGGTGCAGGGAGCGAGCACGATCACCATGCAGCTCGCGCGCAACAGCTACCCCGATTTGAACGACCGATCCTTTCACCGCAAGCTGCTGGAGATGATGCTGGCGCGTCGCATCGAGAAGATGTGGAGCAAGGACCAGATCCTGGAACACTATGTGAATCGCATCTTTTTCGGCACTGGCCTCTATGGCATTCAGCGCGCTAGCCAAGTGTACTTTGGTAAGCCCGCCAGTCAGCTCACGCTTAGTGAAAGTGCGATGATTGCCGGCATCATTCGCAGTCCCGTGCGCTTCTCACCTTTCCGCAATTTTGAAGGCGCGACCAAGGAGCGTGATGATGTGCTCAAGCGCATGCTTCAAACAAAAGTCATCACGAAGGAAGAGGAACTCGCTGCGCGCTATGCCGATGTCGTCTTGCGCGCTCAGCCTTTGTTCCAAAGCCAGGGAGACTACGCGCTGGATGCTGTGAAGCGTGATCTTGATCGTTTGCTAGAAGTCCATGAGATCGAAGATGGCGGCCTACTCGTGTACACCACGCTGAGCAAGGAACTCCAGACGACCGCTGAAACAGCGGTCGAAAAGCGCCTCTCAGCGGTGGAGAAACTACCCGGATACAAACACCCCACCAAGGCCGCTTTTGACCCGACATTTGACGGCACCCAAGAGCTAACCTCCACGCCCTATCTGCAAGGCGCGCTCATGGTCATGGACAATGCTACGGGCGGGATTCTCGCGCTCGTCGGCGGGCGCGACTACCGTCAGAGTAAATACAACCGCGCTACGCTGGGCCAGCGTCAGATCGGCTCCACCGTGAAGCCTTTTGTTTATGCCGCCGCAGTGGCCAGCGGCTTTCTGCCCGGCTCATTCATCGACGACGCGCCACTCCAGCCCGGTGAGATCGAAGGCTCAGATCCCGGCTGGAATCCACAGAACTCGGACGGCAAGTTTATCGGCCAACAAA
>JBEBGU010000722.1:0-2948 GCA_040081325.1 Prosthecobacter sp. | reverse complement strand
GTTGCGGCTGCCTTCCAGACGGAACTGCCCACCGAATTCCTGCGCCCTCACTCGAAGGTCACGCAGTGAGATTTCGATCTCTCCATGCGCCACGATGCTGTCTTCAATGGAAGCCTCAATACGCACACCTTCACGCAAGGCGACGCCAGTCAGTGTGGCGTCCGTATTCCTCAGTGCTTCGACTGTGACACCCAGCCCGAAGCTCACGCGCAGGTTCGTGCCACGTCCGCGCTGCTGAGATATTTCCGCATCTCCTGTGTCGGTAAGAGTCAGGTAAAGTTGTGCGCCGGTGACTGTCTTCTTAGAGTTGAAATAGGCGATGAGGTCGTTGTAGTCGAGCGTGACATCTTCCAGCACCACGCGCTCGCCAGGGTAGAGCCGCGAGAAATCACCGGGAGGCTGGCGGCGACTGCGGACGAGGATCGGTATATTTCCCGTGTTCTTGAGCAGGACTAGATTTTGATAGCGAAAAGCCACCACTTCACATCCGGCAGGCAGCGAGCGTAGCAAAACGTCACTAACGACTGAAGAACCAACGCGCAGAGTCTCCAACGGCTGGCCCGTTTTGGTGGTGAACTCCTCTTCGGCGGGCCGGTCGCCTGCATTGAGCTGATAAACGATGTCGATGGCCTGGGCGGCGATGCCCAGATTCGTCATGAAGAGATAAAACTCGACCATCTGACGCTGATTAGAAACCGAGCGGGAGATCAGCAAGTAGAGTTGAACACAAAGGAGAATCTTTTGTTCGAGTGAGAGTTCATCACTGAGTTCCTTTGCCCGCTGACCCAAGTCCTGTGGCTGCTGCAGGGCCTCAAAATATAGGCGGCGCATGTCCGAGTAGATCGCGCCGGAGTAGTCGTAACGCAGGTAGCCGAGAGAGGACTCGATGTCCTCTTCTTCGACATCGCCATCGAGCTTTGAGAAGCCAGCGAAGACCTCGATGAGCACCGGCAGCATCGCATTGCGAGTAGCCCCGAGTTGAAGGCCCTCTTGCGGCGTGCCCATCAGTTTGTGCCACCAGCTTCGCGCAACTGCCGCCGGACCGGAGGCTTCCGGTTTGCGATTGATTAGGGGTCTCGGCATCTGCGAAGTACTCATGGGGCGCGAACGCGCGGCGAGTATGGCGGGCATGGATGCAATGACAACCGCCGTGTGAGTTCGTCGTAAAAGTTGCGCTGCGCCTTGCCAGCACTCAAAGACTGTCTAGCCTCTGCTCCCATGAGCCAGTCTGCACTGCGTCGAGCATGCTTCTTTCTGATGATCGGTTGCCTCACGGCAGTCGGGCGCGAGTGGCGCAGTGCCGATGGATCGAAGACCATCCAGGCAAACTTCGGCGGAATGAAAGACGAGCGAGTTCTGCTCATCGGCCCTGACGAAAAACAGAGTGTGTTACCGCTCAAAGCTTTGTGCGCATCAGATCAAGAGTATGCACAGCTCGCGCAGGTTTCCCTGAATGGCGCGCGCGTCTTAGGCTCTCAGACATTTGAAGTCACAACGGTGGTGGACGGCGGTTACGTCTGCCGCATCGGCACGCAGCTCACCGGACCTAAAGGCCCGTGGGTCTTCAGCGGCGAGACGTTCTTTCTGCCCAAAGGAAAGCTCACTCACGAGCGCGGTGATCGCCTGGAGTCCAAGCCGCTTTACTATGCTGGCAATCGCACCTTTCAGCCCATCGAGGCAGAGACTTCGATCATTCGCGCTTTCGATCTGGATCTCGATGAAGCGGTGAATGCTGATCTACGCATCCGCACGGCGGCGGCTGGTGATCCAGCTAAGCTCGCACCGATCGTGGCCGAGCCGCTGATCGAGATCGTTAGCACACGCGGTCTGGCTTTGCCGCTGGGCAAAGGTTTCTTCATCACTGAAGCCGATCTCATCACCGATGTGACCACGCTCGTGTTGCATGAGGATGGCAAGGATGTGCCCGCCAAGGTCATCAAGACTGACCCGAAGCTCGGCCTCGCTTTGCTCTCCTGCGCTGTGGAGATGGAGCCCACACGACTGCTCGCACGAAAGCCAGCAGAGCTCGGCCAAAACATCTATGCGCTCACGCTGTCACTCACCAGCCTGCGCAAGAATCTCGGCGCACCCAGTCTCACGCGCGGCATCATCAGCAAGGCCTCGAGCAACACGACCTTCGAGCACGATGCCGCCATCACGAGTGATGCTGTAGGCGGTTTCGTTTTAAACGATAAATGGGAGCTGCTCGGCGTCTTCTTCCGCTCTCAATCACGCAGCGAAAGTAAGCGCCCCACAAAGTCCGCCAGCGAGCCTGCGCCAGCGCCTCCGACGCAGAGTTTAAGTCTCCGCACGGAGGCCATTAGCAAGCTGCTGATGGAAGGTGAGAAGGACAAAGCCAAGCCTATTCCCGGTGTCCCCAATTTGAAAGCGGGCAACCTCGGCGATGCCGCACCTGCGGTGATCGATCTACTCCGAAAAAGTACCGTGCTCGTCGTAGTCACACGTGAGGTGAAACACAGTCCGCCTGCGCCCAAAGCCACCGCTGTTGGTGCCATGCTACCCGTTGCTGGCCAGCCGCAATTTAGTCTCAGCGGCTCCGGCACCCGACACAATCTCCGTTGCCGATACTACGACGCTGCGAAGATTTGCCAACCCACCGACGGCAAACCCTGCAAGATTTGCGGTGGGTGATTCTGAACTCTGAGCTGCCGATCAGCGACTCGGTGCGCTGATGATCTTGGCTGCTTCTTCAGCTCCGATCTCATGGACAAAAAGATTCCGCCAGCGGATCTCACCGCCGTGGGTTTGCAGCATGATCGGGCCTTTGGTGGGGAAGGGCTTGGTTTTGTCAGGGTAGCTCTCCATCGGCGCGCCATCGACGACGAGCTTGTCATTGAGCCACACCCAGGTGCGCGCGCCGATCTGGCGGATGCGGAAGCTATTCCACTCACCGAAGGGCTTGTCGGCGACGACGAGCGGATCACGGC
>JBEBGU010000721.1:0-2951 GCA_040081325.1 Prosthecobacter sp. | reverse complement strand
ACTGGCAACGCGATGGTAAAATCTACACCGAAGATCCTGTGCAGCAGGCCTGGAAAAGCTGCGTCGTCGGACTGGATGCCAAGACCGGCAAGCAGGCGTGGAAGCATGAGCTGCCAAACTGCCTGAACACATTCTCCACACCCGTTGTGCATGAGCGTGCCGATGGGAAAAAGGAGATCATCTGTTCCGACACCGCCAGCGGTGTGATGGGCATCGATCCGCTGACGGGCAATTTTAACTGGCAGCACAATCCTGGATTCACCCAGCGGAGCCTGGGCTCCGGTGTACTTGCTGGAAACCGCTACTTCTGCACCTTTGGCACGGGCGGCGGTGTGAAGGAGTATGCTGCGCTCGATGTCAGCGGCGCGCAGCCGAAGCCTGTCGAGTTCGAGTTCAGCAAAGGCCTGCCCTATGTGCCGTCGCCACTCGTCATGGACGGCCTGATGTACCTACTCGGCGATGGCGGCATCTTGAAGGTGGTCGATTTCAAAACCGGCAAGCAGCTCTATGAAGAGCGTGTCAACGGCAGTGCTGGCAGCAGCAAGTTCTTCAGCAGCCCCGCCGCTGGTGATGGCAAATTTTTTGCTGGCAGCCAGCAGGGTGACCTCATCATTTTGAAAGCTGGCCCCAAGTTCGAGCAGCTCTCCGCCAACAAGCTAGATAGCCCAATCAACGCCAGCATGGCCATCGGCGATGGTCGCATCTATGTGCGTACTGAGAAGATGCTCTGGTGCATTGGTTCAAAATCGCAGCCAGTTCCCTGAGTGATGTCTCGCCTTGCAAGAGCAGGTTGGATCATCAAATAGCGTTATGCTAAATCATGAAAAGACTCACCTACATCTTGATTCATACGCTGGTTTGTTCTGTCGCGTTTGGACAGTCCGCAGACTGGCGCAGTCTGTCGCCTGATCTGGTGGTGCCAGCGGTGACGCAGGGATCACCGAGCGCAGGCCAGCGTGTCTCACAGACGACCGCAGGCTGGGAATCCACACAGGTGCATCATCTGCTGCACTTGCCTGCGGATTGGAAGTCGGGCCTGAAGTATCCAGTGCTGATCGAGTATGCTGGCAATGGCCCCTACAGCGATGCGCGCGGCGACACCTGCGATGGCTCCGTCGAAAGCTGTGCTTTGGGCTATGGCATCAGTGCAGGCAAAGGCTTCATTTGGGCCAGCTTGCCGTTCATTGAAAAGAAGAACGGCGTCACCACAAACGCGTCCCAATGGTGGGGCGATATAGCGGAATCAAAACGCTACACGACGGCGACCGTGCGGGACATTTGTGAGCGCTACGGCGGTGATTCGCAGCGGGTCATTCTGTGTGGTTTTTCACGCGGCAGCATCGGCTGCAACTTCATCGGCCTGCATGATGATGAGATAGCAAAACTGTGGTGCGGCTTTGTCTGCCACAGTCACTACGATGGCGTGCGCACCGGCTGGCCTTATGAAGGTGCGGACAAAGCCTCTGCGCTGCTGCGATTGAAGCGTCTGGGTAATCGCCCACAATGGATCAGTCACGAAGCTAGCACCGCTGCCACTGAGGCGTGGCTGAAGAGCACTGAGATCAAAGGTGACTGGACCTTTGTGGCCATGCCTTTCCCCAATCACAGCAGCGCCTGGGTGCTCCGGGATTTGCCAGAGCGGCAGAAGCTGCGTGAGTGGGTGGCGAGGGTGATCAAGGCAGTTCCTTGATCTGGATGTGGCGGTACTCCATCACACCGCGATCACCTTCCAGGCCGATGGGGCCGCTTTCAGGCAGCTTGAGAGCCTCTTCCAGCACCTCGCCATTGCAGGTGCAGCGCGCGATTCCATCCTTCACGGTGACTTCGATCTGATTCCAATCCTGAGCCTTGTACTGCTTCAGTTCTTTGTAAGGACCGGCGACGAGGTAGTCGCGGCATTGAAGCTGTGGCTTGCGGACAAAGATGCCGCTATCGGCATTCACCGCAGCGCGGAATTCGATCTTCAAAATGAAGTTCTTCGGGAACTCTTCGATCGTGTAGAGCTGTCCCGTGAGCTTGTCCATCTCCGTGGGAAAACTCACCGTGAGCGCGCCGTCTTTAGCGGAGTAGTAGGTGTCGTCTGTGACCGTTTTGCCGTCGAACTTGGTGAGGATCTCACCTGACTTGGTATCTTCCTTCTTGGTCTTGGCGCGGAAGCACCAGCCCGTGAGATCTTTGCCATTGAAAAGGCTTTTGAAGCCTGCTTCAGGCTGCCAGTCCTCCGCATGAAGTGTGGAGATAAAAAGGAGGGAGGCGAAGGCGAGGTGTTTCATGTTTCGAGTGTAGGTGGCCGCAAAAGAACGCATGAACCCCAGAGAATTGTTCAACGCAGATTTCAGGGTGCCCTGATCCGGCGAGTGCGACTAAAGTGGCACGCGCATCGTGAATGTGGTCTCGACTCCTGGGGTGCTGGTGAGATCGATGGTGCCGCCGTGGGCTTCGATGGCGCGGCGGACGATGCTGAGGCCGAGGCCAGTGCCTTTGATCTGCGGACTGTGGTGTTTGTGACCACGGTAGAAGCGTTTGAAGACAAAGGGCAGGTCGTGAGCGGCGATGCCGATACCATTGTCACTAATGGTGAGCAGGATGTGATCGGCGCACCATTTGCCGGTGACCTTGACGACTAGACCTGGGTTGGGGTTCTCTTTGAGCGAGTTTTCGATGAGGTTGCTAAAGACCTGATCCCAGTAAAAACGATCACCTCGCATGTGCCCGCCATCGGCTGGCAAGTCGAGTTCGATGCGTGCATCCCTTCCTTGAAGCATGGGGGCGAGCTGATCCAGTGAGTCCTGCACGCAGGCACGGGCCGTGAAGGGTTCGATGTTGAGCGCCGAGCTACCACTCTCAAGCCGTGAGATGGTGAGCATGTCCTCAATGATGCGGACGATGCGCTTGCCATGCTTTTCCATGACATCGTAGCAGCGCTGGATGGAGGCTTCATCTTTGAGCAC
>JBEBGU010000720.1:0-2957 GCA_040081325.1 Prosthecobacter sp. | reverse complement strand
GCGTATCGTTGACATAGCCGGTATCACCCGGCTCAAGCACAAAAGAGGGATTCCCCCAGCGGGCGTTCACGTCCCCCCACTTGGTCCCATCGTCCCAGCGTAGGCCCCTCATGGCGGCACCCTCCATCTCTTCATCCTGAGCGCTTTAGGCCCTGTCTCCACCCCAAATCTGAGGCTCGGATTCTGTCCTGACAGCACCGCTAGGCCAAATCTGAGGCTCAGATTCCGGCCTGCTGCCCTGGAAGTGCCAAATCTGAGGCTAGGATTCCGCCCTGACAGCACCGCTAGGCCAAATCCGAGGCTCCGATTCCGCCCTGCTGCCCTGGAAGTGCCGAATCTGAGGCTAGGATTCCGCCCTGCCAGACTCGAAGTCCCCGATCTGAGGCTCAGATTCCGGCCTGCCGCAGCACCCTGGCAGACACGCCGCCCAAGATTCAGCGGGGCGGCAGAACTCAGCCATCGCCCCAGCCTTCGGGGGGAGCTTCGTCTTGCCCGTGACATCGAGTGTTCCATAAGGTTCATCTGCGACAGCCTTCCGCCCGGTTGCAGGCAGGAATTAAATAGGTTGTAGCATCCATTGTTCGCCAAAGTCGCGAAAAAAATAAGCCATTCCCGTCTAACCTCCGAAAATTTAGCTCACCGATTGAAAGAGATTGTACTCCCCCAAGCGAGTCCCACCATTTCGATGTCACGCCCCGCGACAGTCACACCTCAAAAGCTTGACCTCCGGCAACTTTTTCGCTTCCCTCGACTCATTCATAAAAATCCTTTCCCTTTCGTGAACGGCCTCCTTTCACCCCAATTCAGCCCGGTTATTCCACAATTTATTGTGGCTTCACGTTCGCCCAACCCAACATGCATGTAGAGTTCCATTGCTATGACGCCAGGCTGAAGCGGTGGTTCACTAAGACCGCGAGCAGGGCCGCACAGCGCATATCTGCCATTGTCTCTGGAATTGACTATCACATTCCGGAAGCTTGGTCGGCGGAGTTTACCGTGGATAGGCTAGCCCGAACCAGAGTCCATCGCACTCGTGACGGCCGCCAGACTACTATCACTGTTACATTTGCTGCCGCTGACTGGCCGTCGCTCGACTCATCCATTGATGATGCGACTTCTCAGTTAGCTTCGGCAGTTATCAGCACTGTTCCTCCTGAAGTTGCAGCTCAGTTGCTCGATTTATTCATCGCTGGCGGCGTCAGTCGGCTCTCCAGAATTCCGGTGACTAGCGAGGAGTTTCCACCAGATTGCAATCACCGCGTGGAGTTCTGTTTCAATAGACCTGACCTAGACATCGCCGAGCTGCATCGTCTCTACGACCTACTAGACGCACGCCTCCAGGAGCAGGGACTCGGACTTGTGGATGGCTCTAGTTGGAGCTGTAAGGGCTATTGCCTTGATCTATCACTTATCCAGTTAGAGTCAGGACTACGATGTGCATTAGACTTCGCGACTGACCATGGACACCACGAATACTTCACGATTGCTGATGCAGAGACTGGACAGGAGTATCATCCGCCATACGAGGGCGAACATTAAAGGTTGCATTGCTGCGAGGAACGAGCCAGCAAATGCCCCTGTAGTTGAAACAAGGCGCGGCTGGACAACCGCTGGGGTGCACTACTTTCTTCAATGATTTTCTCCAATTCCAACGTCAGCCCTACTCTCGTCGCGCAGTGCCACCCTAGCGGTGCCAGCGCTTGAGTCGTTAGGCGATTTAGCGCGATGAGTGAGCTTTCACCAGGGTATCGGACAGTGTGTGGCAGCGATGTCCAGCGCGATGGGATGTATTTGGAGTTGATTGACGAGAGCACCGGGGACGAGGTTGCAGAGGTGTTTTACTCCGACGCCACACACAAGATGACGGTCTCGGTTTTTCAGCAGGAGTTGCCCTTGCATGTCGTCGAGTTGCTTATTGACAGAGCGAAGCAAGATTTACCACCAACACACGTCGCCGAACCCTCAAGTTAGCTTTGGATTAGGCGTCAAAACGTGCGGCTAAAGTCTGTGATGTCTTCGCCCGACTCGGACGGTAGTGGTTGTTGGGCAAGCTCGCCCACGATTTACCGTCGTCTATCGTCGGAGCGGTTGGCCTCTTTGCGATTTGCTTGGCTTGTCTCGATCTGATGTTTCCAGCTTCGCGGGTGGTCTCTGACTCTGGTTTGTGCGGCCTTCTTTGGTCCGCAAGCTTTCCATTGCCGAAGGCTCGTGCAACTTTGCTTAACGGCCTTGCGGGGTTAAGCCGCTTTCATCTTCGCCATGAGCTGACTGATCGCCGACTGGATGCGCTCGCGGTGGCGCAGTCTCAGTAGCCACTCACCGGGGATTCCTTGCGGTCCGTGAGCTGCTCCGAGCCAGGCACCCACCATGGAAGCGCGCCCCGCATTGTCGCCACCAGCACGGATCGTGTTGAGGATAGCCGTGGCAAAATCATCGTGATGAACCCACGCCGCATGCAGGGCTGAGGGGAAGCTCTCTGGCAGCGGGCAGCTTTGACCAAAGCGACCCGTCGCCGTGACCACATCCATCTCACGCAGCATGTGGGCAAACTCGAAATAGTCGGAGCCATCACAGCTCACGTCAGCGGATTTGCGTGTCGCTTCAAAGGCATCTCGGAACGGCGTGCCGCCCAAAAGGCTTTGCAGCAAAACGGCATGAGCGGCAGCGCAGGCCAGCGCCGTTGGGTGATTTTGCGTGACTAAAGTGAGCCGTCGAATCGCATCCAAGCGCACTGCTGAAGGGTGGTCATGATAAAACACAACCACGGGTGCCAGCCGCGTCACCGTCGCCAATTGATTATCGTCGGCTCCGTTTTGGTAGTTCCCCGGCTCCTGCAGGAGATTGGCCAAAGTCTCACGGGTCGCATGGTCTTTGTAGCTCTTGCAAATAGGACTGGTGAAATAGCCCTCGAAGCGCATCCCAAAGTCCGCCTCGCGAAACTCGCCACAGGCGGCGAT
>JBEBGU010000719.1:0-2965 GCA_040081325.1 Prosthecobacter sp. | reverse complement strand
CTACTAATCCTCCCACGATCTAAGGATCAACTTTGAAGAGCACGGGTCATCTGGCCCGTGCTCTTTTGTTTTCATCACTGCAGGCTCGACTGAAACTGTGCAGCATTGCCTTCCAGCAGGGCCAGAGCTTCACCGACGAGATACAAAGAACCCGCGACGAGTTGCCGCTGAGCCGATGTGGCACGAAGTGCTGACGCTAGATCTTCATGCTCGGTGATCGGCACATCCTGGAGATCACAATTGTGATGAATCTCACGCAACTGCGTGGTCGGCATCGAGCGTGGTGAGTGGAATGTCGTGAAGTGCCAGGCGGCGACGATGGGATTCAGCGCTTCAAGCACGCCCGCGATGTTTTTGTCACGAGCGGCAGCAAAAATGATCTCCGCCGTCTCACCAGGAAAGACCATCTGCCAGGTCTTCACCAGCACGGCAGCAGCTTCAGGATTATGCGCACCGTCCAAGATGATACGGTCACCCTTCAAGCGCTGAAAACGCCCGCGCCACTGCACTTGCTTCAGCGCCTGCTCCAGCAAGATGGCCGGTAAGCGCACGCCCGCTTCACGCACTGCTTCGAGCGCAAGCGTGGCATTCCAGGCTTGATGACGGCCTTCGAGTCCGAGTTCGATGTCGGTCAAAGGTCTGTCCACCATGATGAGCGGCGCTTTTTTGGCCTTGGCCTCACGCTGCAAAACAGCCAGGACTTCAGGTGCTTGCATGCCCGTCACGACAGGCACGTTGGGCTTGATGATGCCGGCTTTTTCTCCGGCAATCTTCGTTAGCGTGTCTCCGAGCTGCTCCATGTGATCGAGTCCGATTCGCGTGATGACGCTCACCTCAGGCGTGATCGCATTCGTGGCATCGAGCCGCCCACCGAGTCCGGTTTCTAAAACAACCCACTCAAGCCCACGCTGCCGGAACCAGTCCAGTGCGAGCGCCAAGGTCAGCTCAAAGAAGGTCGGATGCGGACTCCAATCAGTGACGATGACACGCAGCTTCGCCAGGCCCGCCTCGATCTCTTCATCCGTGATCTCACGCTCGGCGTCACGGATGCGTTCGTTAAAACGCACCAGATGTGGCGAGGTGAAAAGCCCGGCTTTGATGCTGGCTGATTTCAGCATCGAATGCATGAAGGCGCAGGTGCTGCCTTTGCCATTCGTGCCTGCGACATGGATGAATTTCATGTCTGGAGCTGGCAGCTCCTGCGCGGTGAGCAGCTTGTGTACATTGTCCAAGCCAAGCTTGATGCCATACATCTGCGTCTGGTACAGCCAGTCGAGTTCGGGGTGAGTTGCAGTGACCATTTATAGACGGATCTCCATCGCCTGTGCCGCGCGGTGTGCTTTCGCGCGTGCTGCGCTGATGTCCTCTGCCCGTGCCAGCGTGACCGCCATTCGGCGCTGCCCGCTCACGGTTGGTTTACCGAACAAACGAATCTGTGTGTCCGGCTCGGCCAACGCTTTATCGAGTCCGCCGAACTGCACGATACTCGACTCGCCTTCGACCAAAACGGCGCAGCTCGCACTCGCTCCATGCTGATGAATGTTCGGAATCGGCAGGCCGAGAATCGCACGCACATGCAGCGCAAACTCGGACAGATCCTGTGAGATCAGCGTCACCAGTCCTGTGTCGTGGGGGCGTGGTGAAACCTCGCTAAAGATCACGTCATCACCTTTGATGAACATCTCCACGCCAAACAACCCACGACCGCCGAGCGCTTCTGTGATCGCTCCGGCCATGTGTTCGGCTGACTCCAGCGCTTTGGCTGACATCGGGTGCGGCTGCCAGGACTCGCGGTAGTCACCTTTGATCTGCGTGTGTCCCACGGGCGCACAAAATGACGTGCCGCCGACATGCCGCACGGTCAGCATGGTGATCTCATAATCAAATTCGACGAAGCCTTCGACGATCACCTTCCCCTTCCCCGCGCGGCCACCTTCCTGCGCATACTGCCATGAGTGGGCGATGTCGGCCTCACTCCGCACCACGCTTTGCCCCTTGCCCGATGAGGACATGATCGGCTTCACCACACAGGGCATACCGATCTGGGCGATGCCTGCCCGAAACTCTGCCTCAGTGCCCGCAAACACATACGGCGATGTTTTCAAACCCAGCTCCTCAGCGGCGAGGCGGCGTATGCCCTCGCGATTCATCGTCAGCTTCGCTGCGCGCGCGGTCGGCACCACGGTGTAACCCTCATTCTCCAGCTCGACGAGCGTGTCCGTGGCGATTGCCTCGATCTCTGGCACAATGAAGTTAGGCTTCTCGACCTCGATGATTCGGCGCAGCGCCTCGCCATCCAGCATGGAGATCACATGACTGCGATGCGCCACCTGCATGGCCGGAGCATTCGCATAGCGATCCACCGCGATCACCTCACAGCCGAGGCGTTGCAGCTCGATGACGACTTCTTTACCCAGCTCACCTGAGCCGAGGAGCATGACTTGAGTTGCCGATGATGACAGTGGGGTGCCGATGCGGGACATGCCTGCATCTAGCCGTGCCGTTTCCTCACGTCAAACGCCGCATCACCCCTTCACTTCTTCTGCCCAGCTTTCGGCTCCGTACCAGCCAAGATGCGGCGGATATTGGCGCGATGCTGCACGATCACCAGCACCATGATCAGCAGGCCAAAGCCGAGTAGCACCGCATCCCACACACCCGACTGATTCATCTGAATGAACAGTGTCGCCGCCACCCCCACGCCGGCCATCATGGAGGCGAGTGAAACATAGCGCGTCGTGAAAAAGAACACCAGCCACACGACCAGACCACCCAGCAGCGCGATAGGCGCGATGCCGAGCAACACACCCGTCGTCGTAGCCACCCCCTTGCCGCCTTTGAAGCCCAACCAAAAGGTAAACATGTGACCCAGCACCGCCGCCAGCCCCGTGACCACCGCGCCCGTGGAGACGAGCGACTCCGCACCCGGCATGGCAGCCAGCCACTCCTTCGCCAGCCACACCGG
>JBEBGU010000063.1:0-11129 GCA_040081325.1 Prosthecobacter sp. | reverse complement strand
AAGGAAGGCATCAAAACCAGCCGCGACCTCAGCGACGAACTCAAGAAGCACGTCCGCAAAGTCATTGGCCCAGTCGCCACGCCGGATGAAGTCCGCTTTGCCGCCGCACTGCCGAAAACCCGCTCAGGTAAAATCATGCGTCGCCTGCTCAAACAGATCGCTGCCGGTGAAATCATCAAGGGAGACACCACCACGCTTGAGGACATCAACGTCATCGCCCAGCTCGTATCGAGCGGAGAAGATTGATCTCGTCATCAGATCGACCATGCGCATCGCCATCTACTGCGGGTCCAGTCGCGGCCTTGATCCCATCTTTTCAAACGCCGCCGCTGAGCTAGCGCGCTACCTCGTGCAGCAGGGCATTGGCATCGTCTATGGCGGTGGCAATGTCGGCCTCATGGGCGTCATCGCCGACGCCGCACTCGCGGCTGGTGGTGAGGTCATCGGCGTGATTCCAGAGTCGCTGATGGCAAAGGAACTCGGGCACGGTGGCGTCAGCGAGCTGCGCGTCGTGCGCTCCATGCATGAGCGCAAGCAACTGATGGTGGATCTGAGTGACGGCTTCATCGCCCTGCCCGGCGGCTTTGGCACGCTGGACGAGTTATTTGAAACCCTGACTTGGTTGCAGCTCGGCTTTCATGGCAAGCCGGTGGGCCTGCTCAATGTCAGCGGCTTCTTCGATCATCTACTCACCTTTCTCGACCACATGAGTGACACCGGTTTCCTCAAAACCGAGCACCGCGCCAGCCTGCTCATGGAGATCGATCCCGCCACACTCCTCACCGCCATGCGCAGCTTCCAGCCACACACCTACGGCAAGTGGATCAAAGAATTGGTTTAAGGCTTCACTGGAATCACAGAAACATATCTGTGATTTCGAAATTGATTTGGCTTCACACAATGGTCAGGAATCGACTTGTGGCAGCTTGGGCTATTGTGACAAACCCACCCATTCTCAGGCGGCGGCCCGGCGCTGATTGAGCCACATCTTGACGGCTGTTTTCATGCGGCTGAGGACATAATAAACGGTCTGGCTGCGCAGTCGGACGAGCTCGGCACCGATGATCCGGGGCACGAAATCGGCTGGCACGGCCATGATTTCCTCAGGCGTGCTACCATCAAGTCCGCGACAAAGGATGGCGGTCATGGCTTTGGTTAGGGTCTGCACTTTGGAGCCGAGTTCGACGGCGAAATGGGCTTTGCCTTCGGCATCAATATTCAAGTACACGCCGACGGTGTCGGTGCATTCTTCATCCTTGCGCACGTCTTCGAGATCGAAGGTGTCGCCCTCTTTCCGAACGCAGGCGGAGGCGGCATCGGAGTAGTTGATGAGATTTTCTCGACGCTCGGATTCGGGTAGGTACTCGAAGAGCTCGATGATGTCGGTGAGGGCAGGCGGGTAAGACATGGTCTCGCGGTCTGAGGTGGAACGTTACGCGCTGCGTTCGATCGGCGTGCGCACCATGTTTCCCCACTCGGTCCAGCTACCGTCGTAATTGCGGACGTGGGTGTAGCCAAGGAGGTACTTTAATACGAACCAGGTGTGGCTGCTGCGCTCGCCGATGCGGCAGTAGGCGATGATGTCGTCATCGGTCTTGAGGCCGAGTTCGCCACCATAGAGGGCGTCGAGTTCGGCACGTGTTTTGAAAGTCTTGTCAGCATTCGCCGCGCGTGCCCAGGGGCAGCTCTTGGCTCCAGGGATGTGGCCGCCACGCAGCACGCCTTCTTGTGGATACTCGGGCATGTGGGTGGTCTCGCCGCTGTATTCCTTGGGGCTGCGGACATCGACGAGTTTGTTGCCTGCTTGGTAGTGCGCCAGTGTCTGCTGGAAGTAGGCTCGGTGCGCGGCGTCATCACGCAGAGCTGGCACGGGGTAATCGCTGGCCGGGTAGGCCGGCACGGCGCGTGTGAGTGTCTTGCCGTCTTCTTCCCATTTGTCGCGGCCACCATCGAGTACTTTGGCTTTGGTGTGACCGAAGAGTTGAAACACCCAGAAGGCGTAGCAGGCCCACCAGTTGGATTTGTCGCCATAGAAAATCACCGTGATGTCGGGGGTGATGCCGTGACGGCGGCAGATCTCGGCAAAGCCTTCGGTGCCGACGTAATCACGAGTGGTTTGGTCATTGAGATCGCGACGCCAGTCGATGTGCACGGCACCGGGGATGTGGCTCACGTCATAGAGTAGCAGGTCTTCATTGCTCTCGATGATGCGGATGCCCGGCGTGTCGAGATTGGCCAGTAGCCAGTCGGTATCGACGAGGATGTCAGGCGTGGCGTAGTCAGCAAATTTGGCGTTCATGAGATGGGTGTGGAGCGGGCGCGGACAGTGACAGGGCAGGAGGTGGATTCAAGAGATGAATCCGCAGATGACGAAGCCCGCTCACTCACTACGATGCGCGCTTGATGTCCGCCTTCCTGAATCAAGCCTTTCACTGCCCCGCCGTGCCGCCTGAGGTCATGGACCGCTTGTGGGAGGCTGGCTGGCGGCATTTTGGCGAGTCTTTTTTTCGTTACAGTGTGAGTGAGAATGAGCAGGGCTTGCTGACCATCACGCCGCTTCGGGTGGATCTGGAAAAGTTCACCCTGAGCAAGAGCCAGCGACGTGTGCTGAAGAAGAACGCTGACCTGCACTGCGAGTTCGCTCCCGCGCAGCTCAGTGAAGAAGCTCGCGCCATGTTTCGGCGTCACAAAGCGCGCTTCAAAGAGAATGTGCCAGATGACTTGGACACCTTTCTTTCCTGCGATCCGGCGACGGTCCCCTGCCCCAACCATGAATGCCGCGTGCATCTGGGGGCTGATCTCGTGGCCCTGAGCTATCTCGATCTCGGTGAGAGCAGCACCTCCGCCGTGTATGGCATGTTTGAGCCTGCGCAGTCGTGGCGCAGCCTGGGCATTTACACAATGCTGCGGGAGATTGAGTTCACTCAGGCTCGCGGCTGCCGGTATTATTATCCGGGTTATGCGACCCGTGAACCCAGCGCCTATGACTATAAAAAACAGCTTCGGGGATTAGAGATGCTGGACTGGGAGAGCGGTTTGTGGGATGTCTATCGCGGTCAACCCGAAGCCACACCATGAACCCATTCCAATTCGACGTCCGCAACCTGCCTGAGGATGGTAAGCAGATCTCAGGAACTCAGCCTGCCACATTCTTCCAATTGCCGGAAACGGACACTGCACGAGCCGATACGCCTTTTACCTATGATCTGACCATCCTGCGGGATGACGACGACATCATCGTCACAGGCAGCATTGACGTTACCTTCAGCTTGGAGTGCGGACGCTGTCTGGAGCGCTTCCAGCACCGCATCGAAATGCCCGACTACCAGACGGAAGTGCCGATTGAAAAGGAGACAACGATCGACTTGACAGAACTCATCAGGGAAGACATCCTCCTCACCCTTCCAAACTTTCCGCGCTGTGAAGATGGCAACGTTGATCTGCGCGACTGTCCTGCCGAAGGCCGTTTCAATGCCAACGAGTCATCGTTGTCACAGGAAATGCCCGGTGCAGATGACGGAGTTTGGAACGCTCTCGATAAATTGAAATAGTGACCCCTTCAGAACATGGCCAATCCAAAACGCAGACAATCCAAAAGCCGTCAACGCCTCCGTCAGGGAGCGAACCGCTGGCGCGCACCAACTCTCAAAACCTGCCCTGAGTGCGGCACTTCCGTTCCCGGACATGTGGCCTGCCCTTCCTGCGGCTACTACAAAGGCCGTCAGGTGCTGACCGTGACCGCTGGCGAATAAGCCGCGATCCAAATTCATCTTTATAGCCAACCCCGCCTGGGCAACTGGGCGGGGTTGGTTTTTTGATGCCTCTGAGCCTGAGTTCGATTCAAGACTCGCTTGCCACGACTATCTCAGGGAGCCACAACTCGGGACTTCCGTGCGAAGTTTCATTTCACTGCTGCGTTTCCTTTCCAAGACCATGTCACGCTTTCTTCTCTGCCTGATTCTATCGATCCCTGCCCTTCACGCTCAAACGGCGGGGGATTGGATTCACTCACGCGGCAATGAGGCGATGACTGGGCTGTCAGCCGTGGAACTACGTTTCCCGTTGGAGCTGGCCTGGCAGCACCAGATGATGACCAAGCCGAAAGGCCAAGCCGAGATGCTCGTGAGCAACACCGTGGTGCGCGCTGGAAAGGTGTACGCAGGCTGCAAAGATGGCCAATTCCGCTGCCTGGATCTGGCGACCGGTGAGAAGAAATGGGAAGCAGTCGCCAAGGGTGCCTTTGATGGTGCAGCCGCCTTTGCCGGAGAGCTGATCGTGGCAGGCTGTCAGGATGGTTTTGTTTATGCCTGGAATGCTGAGACAGGCAAAGAAGCCTGGAAGTATGAGACCGATGCCGAGATCCATGCGGCGGCCAATGTGTGGACTGATCCGAAGACGCAGGCGCAGAAGGTGCTGATCGGCAGTTACGACTACAAGGTCTATTGCCTGGACGCTAAAACCGGTAAGCAGGACTGGGCTGCGGAGACTGGTTACTACATCAATGGCGGCTCCGCCGTGGGCGAGGGCATGGTCGTCTTCGGTGGCTGCGACAGCGTGCTGCATGTGCATGATGTGACCTCAGGCAAAGAAGTGCGGCAGATTGAAGTCGGCTCGTACATTGGCAATAATGTGGCCATCGCCGATGGCGTGATCTATGTCTCTCATTACGGCAATCGCGTCGGTGCCTACAGCATGGCCGATGGGGCCAAGGTTTGGGAATACGGCGAGCGCGAGTTTGAGTTTTACGCAGCCCCGACGATCTGGGAAAAGAGCGTGTTCTGTGGCGGACGCGACAAACGTTTTCATGCCATCGACCGCACCACGGGAGCCAAGCTTTGGGAGTATCGTTGTCGGGATCGGATCGACAGCAGCGCCGTCGTTTGCGCTGGCAAAGTGGCCGTCTTCGGCAGCGATGATGGCTACCTCTATGCCCTTGATGTGAAGGACGGCAAAGAAGTCTGGCAGTATGAGATCGGAGCGCCAGTAAAGACATCTCCAGCCATCGCTGGCGACTATGTGATTGTCGGTGCCGATGATGGCGTGATCTACGCCTTTAAGTCTGCACCTGTGGCGAAACCGTGATGCCGAGAGGTCTGCGGATTTAGCCGAAGAACAACTCAGATAAAGTTCGCCTTTTCAGATGCCCGTGGCAATCCATGCAGATGGCTTTTCATACCTACTCATTCCTCCTCAAGCCGTCTCGTTTTCTCCGCGTGGCATGGATGATTTTCATCGGGTGCGCACTTCAGCCATTGCTGGCTCAAGAACCTGAAGTGATTGGCGTTTATCATGGAATGGTCAGCCGAACGACAGAGCCGCCTGCCTGGCCAAACTCCCACCTCGGAGCGCGACTGGAACTGACAGCGCTAGCGAATCGCACCTACACCGCCAAGCTCATCTCCACAGGCACGCCCCTGAGCTTTAATGGCATCATTACCGTCACTGATGTGGGCGTGGGTACGAGTAGCACCACCATTCCACGCGGTAGCCTGCCAGCACTGACGGTCGATTTGAGTTTCGCAGATGATCAAGTGACTGGCACGATCATGCACACAGATGGTGAGTCAGCCACTGTGAGTGGCTGGCGGAATGTGTGGAATGCCAACACGCGCCCGGCTACTCCGTATCTAGGGCGGCAGCACTTCCTCATGACGACGGAACTGAGTGGCGCTGGCACAGGCTTTGGCAGCTTCACGGTGCCTGCGAATGGTGCCGTCACGGTCACGGGCAAGTTGCCTGATGGCAGCGCCTTTAGCACCACGACCTTTGTCGGCCCCCTGGGACAAGTGCTGATCTACCAGCCGCTCTACACCAAGCCCGGAAGCCTCATCGGTGCTTTAATCGTGACACCCGGCGTTGATGGTGCGTCTGCCACGCTTGCCTCCGATGCGCTCAGTTGGTTCAAAGCACCTCAAACAGCTCCGTCGGATCGCTTTTATAAAGACGGCTTCCTCGTGAACTGCGAAGCCATTGGCGGCCTCTACAAAGCTCCTGCCGCAGGGGATGTCGCCGTTGGTTTGCCTGACGTATCAAACAATGGCGCGGTGAGTTTCACCGGGTTGGTGGAAAGCTCCGAAACAATCCCAAACAGCACCTTTACTCTGACCTCTGCGGCGAAGCTGACGATGGCCACCGGCAGCTTGCTCAATCCGGCAAAAACGACACTCACCTTGAATCCTACCACGGGCTTATTCAGCGGCGGTTTCACGCTCGTGGATCAGGATTTCAATACCCAAATAGGCACCGACCTAGATGGCAATGCCATCTACAAAAAGGTGACACGCGCGGTGAAGTATGAAGGCCTGATTGTGGATGATGGCATCACTGCAACGGCAGGCGGTTTTTATCTGGCACCAAACTTGCCAGATACCTCGGCTGAGCCGCCGACCACGCTCACCACGTCACTCATTGAGGGTGGAGATGTCACGATCCAGCCGAATCCCGATGCTCCACCGCCACTGCTGATTGGCTTTGCGGAGGGCAGCACTTCTTTGTTTGAGCGTGACGACGCGGGCGTGGACATCATTACCTCCGAGCCACTTGCGGAAGCGCGCACACTCACGGTGACTGTTGTTCCTGGGACTGCTGTCGCAGCAGATCTGAGCGCGACCTCTATCACAGTAACGATCCCCGCTGGCTCGACTGGCAGATCTATCCGACTACCGTTGAAAGATGACGGACTCGATGAAGAGGATGAAGACTTTCGGCTCGTGATCAGCGATGGCGCAGGATTTGATCTCAGCGAAGGCGTGCTGACGGTGACGATTAATGACGATGACTTCCCCATCGAAATCTCGGCAGATCCGCAGTCCCAGATAATCGCGCTGGGCGAGAGCGCTGAATTTACAGTGGAGGCGGCAGGCAGTGATCAGACCTTCCAATGGCAGCGCAACAACACCAGCCTGACAGGAGCCACGAGCAGCCCTCTTCAACTCGCCAACGTGCAGCTCGCCCAGGCGGGCACCTATCGCGTGTTGGTCTCAAACGCGATCAATACGCTGACCTCTGGCGATGCCGAACTGGCCGTGGTGGACACGAGCACTCGGCTCATGGCTCTCATACCTGGAGCCAATGCTACGTTCAATGCCATCACCGCCGCACCGCCGGAATCACTCAGCTATGAGTGGCAGTTCGCCGGCTCAATCGTGGAGGATGGCACTGGCCCCACGCCACGCATCACCGGGGCCACCACCGCCGCTCTCACCATTCGCAATCTCTCCGATACCGACATTGGCGACTACTACTGTGTCATCACTCAAAACATCACTGGTGCAGTCCTCAGCACAGGCGAGTACCGCCTGCGGTTGCCAACCGTGAAGCCCAATGTGGCTGACCTGGATCTACCGGACGGGCAGATACTCAAGGCCTATCACTATGACGTACTCTTTGATGAAGGCATCGAATCAGCACCCGGCAGCTTCAGTGCCACTGGCCTGCCAGCGGGCCTGAGCATCAATGCCAACACCGGAGTCATCAGCGGCACGCCGACGACTCCCGCGAGCAATGTGCGTGTCGTCATCACCGCCACGAATCCACTCGGCAGCACGAGCGTAGAAGACTTCATCGACATCCTGCCGTTCCCTGTTGGATCATTGGGCACCGTCCACGGCATCGTTGACCGGGTGATTTTAGGGCCTTCAACTGAAATTTATTCAAATCCATGGGATCGTGCTGATCTCGGTGCACGCATCGAGATCCTCACCACTGTTACGGGCGGCTTCAGCGGCAAGCTGATCAATGGCACCACGCTACCCTTCAGCGGCCAGCTCGCCTTCGATGGCGATTTCCTCGTCGGCACTGCCGTTGTGAAACAGCTCAAAAAAAGCCTGCCGCCGCTCTATCTTGATCTGTCCTTTGATCCAACGGAGCAAACCTTCACGGGGCGTCTGCGAGAGATCGTCGAATCAGATCCTTTCGACTCTGATCCGCCCAATCCCACCTCTGTCGCTGTCTGGGGCTGGCGTAATGCATGGACGAAGACGGCACCTGCCACAGCTTACTTGGGCCGCTTCAACTTCGCACTCGGTGGCGATGGTGGCGGCATTCCTGAATCACCCCAGGGTGCAGGCTACGGCAGCTTTGTGGTGCCAGCCTCCGGCACCTTTAACATCAGCGGCTTCATGCCAGATGGCACGGCTTTCATTTGCAACACCTTCCTCGGTCCAGATGGGCAGATCGTGCTCTACCAGCCTCTCTTTAAAACCCCTGGCAGCCTACTTGGTGCCATTCAGGTAAAGCTCGCCACTGAGGAAGAAACAGGCGGGCCGCTCCCACCAGGCTTCGATTCACCAGCCCCAACGGTCGGTGTTGCGCCGCTAGGCACAGATACACCCGACGGCATATCTTGCTCTTGGAATAAACCTTATCAATCCAACCTTGCTGACAAGCTCTACCGCTTCGGGTTCCCAGTCACAAATTTAGCTGTGAGCGGAGGCCTCTACACACCACCTGAATCAGGTCAGGTCGTCATGGATCTGCCCGAGGTGCCGCTGAATGCAATGCTTCAGTTCACAGGACAGGTGGACGGCGATCCCCTCCAAGCTCTGACCCTCACCTCCACAGGTAAGGCCGTTATCCCTACAGGTGAAGATAACCCCATGAAAGTCACCTTCACCGTGAATACCACCACGGGCCTCTTCAATGGTGCCTTCACCAAGCTGGATGAAGACCCGAACCGCCCGCCGCTGTTCGATGATAACACAGGCAGACTGATCCGAGCCCAAGGTTACTTCTCCCGCAGTGCCCGCTACAGCGGCATCATCATCCCAGACAGTGCCGCCGGAATCCCAGGTGTCAGCGTCGGCAAAGGATTCTTCACCATCTCGGAGCTGCCTAACACGGATTTAGGCATCACCGCAGCGAATGCTCAAACCCTCGCGGGCAACCTTTCCCTCATCAGAAACCCCGAAGCCCTCGAACCCATTACCATCGGCTTTGCGGAAGAGTCTTTCAGCTTGTTGGAGAGCGAGCCAGCACTCCTGATTTCAGTCAGCCTGAGCGAGCCGCTTACCACCCGTCGCACCGTCGCCATCAGCATTCAGCACCGGACCACCTCAGCAGCGGACTTCACTCTGAGTTCCACCTCTGTCGTCTTTGAGCCAGGGCAAACCGAGGCCATTTTCACCCTCACGCTCACCCCAGACAATCTCGACGAACAAGAAGAGGTCTTTTATCTCAAGCTGGCTGATGGCGCAGGCTACAATCTATCGTCTGGCCGCATGGTATGTACCATCGTCGATGACGACGAAGCCGTGCAGATCACGTCACCGCCTTCGTCACAACTTGTTAGCACAGGGAACCCCTGCTCATTAGGCATCGAAGTCACAGGCACACCACCTCTCACCTTTCAGTGGCGGCGCGACTCCGTGGACATCCCAGGAGCTATCTTTTCAAATTACAATATTGAAGCCACCAAGCTCAGTGATGGTGGCAAATACGATGTCGTCATCTCCAACCGCGTCGGCAGCATCACCTCACCCATCGCAAACGTCGCTGTCATGGATAGTGCAGAGAAATTTTCCCCTGCCCTAGCAGGAGCCAATGTGAGCCTAGCGCTGAACATCAACGCCCCCGCCGGAGCCGTCACCTACCAGTGGGCGCGTGTGGCAACCTCCGAACTAGTCACTGACAACGCGCGCATCACTGGCAGCGGCACGAAGACGCTCAAGATTAACAACATCAGTGAAAATGATGAAGGCGAATATTTCTGCGGAGTCACCCTAGTGGGTGGCTTGCCGGGTCCTGCGCTTTCGCTCAGCAGTCCTTACCACTGGATCGTCATCGTCAGCGAGGCCCCCGAGTTAATCGACCTCCCGCCGCTCACTGGAGCTGTGGCGCAGGCCTTCACTCAGCCAGTCGAGTTCCAGCCGGGATCTAACCGCCGCCCGGCCAGCTTTAGCGCCACGAACTTACCCGCAGGACTCACTATCGATGCCGTCAGCGGCCGCCTCTCTGGCACTCCCACGGTGGCTGTCACGGACCGCAGCATCACCATCACCGCGACGAACGCCATTGGCTCAGACAGCATCACCACCACCATCACCACCACTCCACTACCCGTCGAAATCATCGGCACCTTCCACGGCTACGTGGAGCGCAATGTCGGCCTCTCTGTCCCTGAAAACTCGCTCGAATACTTAGCCCCGTGGCCAGAGGCAGAACTGGGTGCGCTCTTTGAGATGACCACCACCGCCACCGGCAGCTTCTCCGGCAAGCTCACTTATGCTGGCACCGCCAATAGTTTCACGGGCGCAATCACCGATGTTGAGGGCATCCTCACCGCCAGAGCGCTCATCCAGCGCACCGGCAAGCCCGCCCTTATTTTCGCCTGCGTAATGGATGCCTCTATGCCCGAACTCGCTGGTGCTGTCGGCAACACCGATCCCTTCTCGGGCAACGGCAGCTACGTGCCCATGCGTGCCTGGCGGCAAGTCTGGACCGCAGCAAACCCCGCCACGGCTTACGCCGGCAATTACAGCTTTAGCATTAACCCAAGCTCAGACCCAGGAGATCGTTCTCCTGGTGGCTTTGGCTTTGCCACCTGCACTGTGCCGACTAATGGTGCCCCCTTTAACATCAAAGGTCGCCTGCCAGATGGCTCCGCCTTTGCCTGTAGCAGCCTGCTCGGGCCGCGCGGTGAGTTCGTCATCTATCAAGCCCTCTACACCCGACTCGGCAGCGTGCTCGCTCCAGGGCGACTCGCCACAGAGCCAGAGAGTGCGGCAGGTGACCCCGTCTTTGTCGAATCACCTCCTGATGGAGCCACTCTCTACAAACCCGTCCAGACCGCCGCCGCCGAGACGCTCTACCGCAACGGCATCGGTCCGATCACTCTTCGATTGGAAGGCGGACGCGCCGTCGTCACGCCTGCTGGCAGCATCGTCATGGGCCTAGCTGACGCGAATGACAATGCTAGCATCACCTTCGCGAACACAGGGTCTGCCACCCCGCCAGACACCGTTTTCCGCATTCGCGTGGGCGGTGCTACCACGATGAAAACTGGGATCGACTTTAACCCCGCCAAAGTCGCCGTCACCGTGAAGCCAGCCACCGCCGAATTCAGCGGCAGCTTCACCCTCACTGATTCGAATCCATTCAATAACGCCCTCACTCTCACCCGTCCCGCCACC
>JBEBGU010000718.1:0-2978 GCA_040081325.1 Prosthecobacter sp. | reverse complement strand
CATCACTCGCGAGGCCAAAGGGCTAGGCGGCAGGCCGCGCTTCGATCCCATGCTCATGTTCAAGGTGCTCGTGCTGCAGCGACTCCGCGGCCTGGCCGATGACGCCACGAGCTTTCAAATCACCGACCGCAACAGCTTTCGCGCCTTTCTCGGCCTGACGCCTGGGGATGCAGTGCCCGACGGGCAGACGATCAGCGACTTCCGCGAACGGCTTATCAAAATGAAGACCTTCGAGAGCTTGTTTGACACCTTCCTCGTGCATTTGCAGAAAGCCAGCAACCGCGAGAAGTTGCGCACCCGCTCACGGGTGGAGCATGTGTTCGCTCAGATGAGCGGGAGTATGAAAGCACTGAATCAAAGGTGCGTCGGCATGAAGCGCAATGCGGCGTGCCTGACGCTCACAAACCTCGTCTATAACATGCTGCGCTTTGAGCAGATCAAGCGCCACAAGCTCAACGCCGCAGCGTGAGCTGTGCCCAGATCAAACCGCTGGCGATGAATGACGGACCTCAAACATCCCAAATTGAGTCATTGAAGGCACTCGTGTGACTTCAAAATGACTTTCGCCTGCGGAAGTCCCGCCCAGCGAAAACTGTTTCCGGGAGTGCCCTCATGGCTATTCGCCGGATAGGCTCTGACTAGCGGAAGTGGAGATTCAATGACTGCTGGCGCGGGTGGAAAAGTGGCACGGCTTTCCCTGTCCTCAAATTTATGGCGGCTTTTCGGGCACCCTTTCTCAGTGAGCAATGAACACAGGCCAGAGCCAGATTTGCTAACGTTGTCGCTCCGCTGGCCACTTGAGGAATAACGTGGTCGAGATTGAAGGTGGCTGCCTGCCTCTGGGCTGACAGGCCGCAGTATTCACAACGGTGATGAGCATGCTCCACGATCTGACGGCGCAGTCTTGGAGGAAGAGGCATCGCGGCTAGGACTTTGCGGCTTTGACCTGGGCACCGAGTTTCAGGATCGAAAGCATGGTGGCCATTTTTGCGAGAGCTTCGGCCTCTTGGCGTTCACCGGCGGTCAGGCGACCACGGATGCCTTGCTCGTCGAGCAAGTGATGGAGACGGATCATTTAGCGCCCTGGGGAACCGCAAATTTGCCAAGTCGGGCGGGCATCGGCACAGAGAGTTGGACGGTCTGCCTCATGAAGCGCGCAAAGTTTAACGGATGGCTAGCAGAGCGGCAACACATTCATGGAGGAGAAATGGAATTTCACGGTAATATCTCAGGACGCTCCTGTATCGCTATGATTGAGAGCCACTTCAGAGGATGACGTGGCCTTTCATCTTTGGATATAGGCTAAGCGTTTTTGCCATCGACAGACTGATGGGTTCTTGCTTCGATGGGGGGACTTATGCGCTCTCTTTGTTGTTTCGCCCTGATGGGTTTGGTTTTGTCGTCTGTGGCTCTTGCTCAGCCGTCTGCGGCGAAGGTGGAGAAGATCAAGCTGGGGGTGCGCTGTCCGATCACTTTTAAAGAGAGCGCGGCGCTGGGGAGTGCGGCTCAACTAAAGATGCGGCTGCGGTCGGCGGATACGCCGGATGCGTATGATGTGACGAAGGAGTCCTATGAGATCCTGGTGCCGAAGGGCTACAAGGAGGGGGTGCCGTATGGGCTTTTTATCTGGATCAGTGCTGGGGACAGGCCTGCGATCTCGCCGGAATGGGAGAAGGTGCTGGCGGAGAAGAAGCTGATTTTCATCGGCGCGCTGAAGTCGGGGAACAGTAGGCCGGTGTTTGACCGGATGCGGCTGGCGATCGATGCGAATGATCAACTGCGGCAGATGTACACGGTGGACGCGAAGCGTGTCTATATCAGTGGGCACTCGGGCGGCTCGCGGGTGGCATCGATGCTGGGGGTGGCTTATGCGGATATGTTTACCGGGGCGGCCTGTTTCATGGGGGTGAATTTCTTTACCCCGACGCAGGGGAAGGGCGGGACGGTGTATGAGGCGCGCTACATTCCGCACCCTGAAATCGCGGTAATGGCGCAGAAGGAGTCACGCTTTGCTCTGGTGACGGGGGAGAAGGATATGAACCTGGACAACACACGGGCGATCTATGAGGAGGGCTTCAAGGCGAATGACTTCAAGGGGGCGAAGCTCTTTGACATCCCTGGCCAGACGCACAGTGCGCCGAGCAAGGAGTGGCTGGAGAAGGTGCTGGACTTCCTGGATACGGGGAAGTGACCTGAGGTATCAGGCTTTGTCTTTGATGTGTGCCCAGCAGTGGACGTGGGGTTCGCCACGAAAGAACCAGACCATGTTTGGCCCTTCGATCTGCCAGACATCCCAGACGCCGTCTTTGCCGATGTCTTGGCTCTTATAATAGGCGAGGTGGAGGTGATCGAAGCCGCTGGCCTCGATGTACTTCATGGATTCCTCGGCGTCTTCTTTGCGGAAGGGGGCGAGGAGATCTCTGAGCACGGTGCGGACGAGGCCTTTCTGATCGGCGCTGAGCTCGGTCATGGGGATGCCATCGAGTCCGGTGGTCTTGCCGGTGAGTTTGACGGTGTCGTTGCCTTCCTCATCGCGACTGGACTCGCAGAGGGCCATCTCGCGCTGTTTGCCATCGAGTGCTTGGAAGACTTCGTTGGCGCGCTTTGCCTGAAACCAATAGGCGTTGCCGGGGTGATCGGCCTTTTCATTGAAGCCCTGGGCGGCGTGCCCATAAAAGATGGGGCCACCAAAGGCGGTGCCGGCTTCGCTGTCGCCATCGCAGCGGCGGGTGCAGTGGCGGCCGGTGATGACGAACTCGAACTGGCCGGTGGCGGGAGCGCCGAATAGGGCGATGGAGGAACTGCCGAAACCGCCGTCGCCTTTATTGTCCTGATCAAACTGGCGCCAGACTTCCTTTTTATATTCGTCACTGTGCAGATGGTCGAAGATCTGGCGGACGAGATCCTGCTGGTCAGGCTTGAGGGCATCGCGAATGCGCTGGGGGCGGATATGCCAGTTGTTATCGACTTTGAGGCGC
>JBEBGU010000062.1:0-11176 GCA_040081325.1 Prosthecobacter sp. | reverse complement strand
GTTCTTACGTTCTCCAGACATTTAACCGCGAAGCCTTGCCTGTTATCACCGCACGGGTAATTTCGGCCCCCATGCCAGATCTCGACATTCGTGAAATCCATCTCCTACGCGGTCCCAATATCTGGGCAAATTATCCTGTGCTGGAAGCTTGGGTGGATCTGGGCAGCCTGAAGGATGCGTCATCGGAGGAGATCACGGGATTCAATGAGCGCCTGAAGTCATCGCTGCCGGGAATGATCGAGCACAGGTGCAGTGTGGGTGAGCGTGGTGGCTTCTTTCAGCGGTTAGATCGTGGCACATACCCGGCGCATATTTTGGAGCATGTGACGCTGGAGTTGCAGACGCTCGCGGGTCACCAGCTTGGCTTTGGTAAAGCACGGGAGACGTGTGTGGAAGGTCTCTACAAAGTCATCGTTCGTTATCTGGATGAGGTGGTGGTGCAGGAATGTCTGCGCAGTGCGCGTGAGCTGCTGCTGGCGGCCTACTCCGGTGGAACGTTTGATGTGGCGGCAGAAGTGACTCGTTTGCAGGATGTGGTGGATCGCAATGCGCTCGGGCCTAGCACGAAAGCGATCGTGGATGCTGCGAAGGAGCGCGGTATCCCGTGGCGCAGACTTCAGGAGGGGCGCAGTCTCATCCAGTTCGGTCAAGGCGTGAAACAGCGCCGCATCTGGACGGCGGAATCTGACCGCACGGGGGCGATCGCGGAATACATCGCGCAAGACAAGGATCTCACGCGCACTTTCCTGAGACGGGCGGGTGTGCCGGTGCCAGCAGGCCGTGTGGTGAGTGATTCGGCTGATGCCTGGAACGCGGCTGAAGAGGTGGGCCTGCCCGTCGTCGTGAAGCCGACGGATGCCAATCACGGTCGCGGTGTGTTCATTGATCTCGGTGCTCGTGAGCAAGTCACTGAAGCCTATCCGCAAGCTCTCAAAGAGGGCACGGGGGTGATGGTGGAGCGCTTCATTCCTGGGGTGGATCACCGCTTGCTGGTGGTGGGCAGTGACATGATCGCTGCAAGCCGGGGTGATCCGGCGATTGTCGTGGGAGATGGTAAGGGCAGCATCGTGCAGTTGGTCGAAGAGCAGTTGAACTCTGACCCCCGCCGTGGCGAGCTTGAGACTTGTCCTTGGGATAAAATCAACACGACTACATGGGACCCGGTGATCCTCACGGATCTACAAAATCAAGGCTACCAGCCTGACTCGGTGCCGCATGATGGTGAGCGCGTCATGGTGGCTCGATTTGCTAACTGGGCTATCGACATCACCGATGATGTCCACCCGAGTGTGCGCGATCATGTGGTGACGGCAGCTAAGGTGGCGGGCCTGGACATTTGTGGTGTGGATGTCGTGTGCATAGATATTTCTCAGCCACTGGAGCAGCAAGGCGGGGCCATCGTCGAGATCAATGCCAGCCCTGGCCTGCTAATGCACTTGAAGCCCGCTGTGGGTAAGGTGAGACCTGTCGGCGAGGCGATCATCGACATGCTTTTCCCACCGGGAGAAGATGGCCGCATCCCCGTGATCGGTATCACGGGCACACACGGCAAAACGACCACGGCAAAGCTTGTGGCACATCTTTTAAAATCGACAGGCAAGTTTCTCGGCGTGTGTCACAGCGATGGACTTCAGTTCGGAGCGCGCGCGGCGGAGTCGAAGCAAGGTGATCGCCTCTTTGGCACGCAGGGCGTGCTGCTACATCCGTGGACTGAAATCGCCATCTGTGAGACGAGTGCGGAGTCCATCATCCTCGAAGGCATAGGCTATGACCGCTGCAAAGTCGGCGTGGTGTTGAACGTCGGCGGGGAGCATCTAGGCATGGGCTATATCGACACGCTGGAGCAGATGACGAAGGTGAAGCGCTGTGTCGTCGATGTCGTGCTGCCAGGCGGTACGGCTGTCCTGAATGCCGATGATGTCCAAGTCGCTAGCATGGCTTCATTTTGCAAAGGCAGCGTGCTGCTTTTCTCCCGTGATGCGACGAATGCTAACCTCAATGAGCAACGTGCGAGTGGTGGCCGTGTGGTGTTCGTACAGGATGAGTCGATCCTTCTGGCTGAGGGAGATTCGGCACGCCGACTCTGTGCCATAAGTGAGGTGGCGCTGCCGATGAGTGGCCACTTTGCCTTTCATCTCGAAAACGTTCTTGCCGCCATCGGTGCCGCCTGGGCCATGGGATTGAATGATGCGGCGATGGTGGATGGATTGCGGAGCTACACCTGAATCATCGGTCGGAGCAATAAGAGCCGTATCATCACGTTGATGGCTAAGCCATGTTTTTTGAAAACACCTTAGAGTCCATCATACGATGCAGGTAGGTCTGCGTATCCCAGTCTGCTCGGAGCTGCCCATGCTACAGCAAGAATGGCAGCGATTGGGCATTGAGATGCACGTGGCCTCAGTGCAGGCCGATGATGATTCACTGCACCTGAGCCTGACGGCTGAGGCTCAAACGTGGATGCCCGATTTTGATACGCTGGCTCTCGCAGCCACGCTAAAACTCGCAGTGAATGACATTGATGATGACCTGCTGCGGGAGATTTGGCTGACACTGTTAAACAGCCCGCTAGTGCTCGAATTTCCCAGTGCAGAAGAACTGATCTCCTCGGTAAATATTCGGCGCAACATCGCTCGCAACGCGGCCAGCACTTGTCTCAACTTTCACACCACGGCGGTCGAGCGGCCAAACGATTGCTGGTGCTACTCTGAGGATACAGGCTTTGTGTTGATCCCCGGTAGTCCGCTGATTGAATCACTCCAAAAGGCCTGCCAGCCGAAGCTCGACGACCCGTTGTATTCCTTCTCATGCTACAGGGCTACGGAGTATGTGATCCTACTTTCGATCGCCGAAGAGGCCCAGCGGTGTCACCCCGAATTGTTGAAGCGATTGCAGGAGCAGTGGGAGACCAAGGCGATCGCATCTCGGCGTTTTCATGACGTCTTCATGAATGAGGTGGGAACCTCAGAGCAGCCTCTGCCCATTCATTATTATGTGCCGGGAGATCGTGTTTGGTTCCGCAATCCAGATGAACCTTCGGAGGATGCGACTGGCTATGAGGGATCTTGGGTAATTTATCTTGGGGGTGGTTTGTTTTCCAATTTCTGGAAGCGTGACGAGCCTTTCACCGTGCTAACCAAGTGCATCGAAATCTATCACTGGCGCGAATCTACTTTTCTGGATGCGGAAGGTGAGATGCAGATGGATGAAACCAAGGTGGAACAACTCGTGGCGCAAACCCTGGCCGACCCAGTGGCCTGCGCAAACATTTATGAACTTATGCACCGTATGCGTGACCCTCTCGATGAGTATGCTGGCGGTGGCTGCATGGATGCCACGCGTGAGACGGCTAGATTTGTGACCGCTGATCACTGTGACATTATCAAGGGGCTGGATGGACTATCAGAGCCTGAGATATAGCTTCCTGCGGTGCATCCATAAAACGATGAGCCACAGAATAAGTAAGCTACAGGCACCGATCAGCGCGGGTGCCAAAGCATCGCCAAAGATTTGGAAAATCTGGGTTCCCAAGTGCTGCTTGAGGCCCTCTGCCAAAGGGATCTCAAGGGCGTGTCGCATGAGATAAAAGGCGAGCGAGTTCATGCCCACGACGACGAAAGGAAACGTCCAGCGCCGCCACTGGCGCACATCGACGAGGTAATGAATCGCCGTCAGAATCAGGAAGCAGCCGCCGCCACTGAACAGCGCCCAGGAAGGTGTCCACAAGTGCTTCACGATCGGGCAAATGCCGCCAAAATGCATGGCGAGGCTAATGGCAATGCAGGATGTGCCAGCGATGACGAGACACTTCGTTGGTTGGGCGATTTGCTTCAGCCACGTCCCCGCCATCAAACCGAGAATCATCGTCGGCATCGTTGAGAGCAGATTGATCGTCGTGTAGCCGCCCAAATAGCCGACGTAGGGCGAGAGGCGCGGGAAGGCATTGAGCAGCCAAAGATCAAAAGCCCAGCCTGCATTGCGATTGTGATTCCAGTGGGCAAAAAAGCCGGTGAAATCGTGACTCCAACCTTCCGGCACGTTGAATGCAGTGGGATCGAGACGCGGCGGCAAAATCGGGTAGAGAGCGAAGATGAGCCAATGCGCGACCAACAAGGCGATGCAGCAGAACAGGCGTGTTTTAGTGCCGAAGAAGGCTAAGGCAAACACCAGCATGTAACTGAGGCCGGTTTGCGTCAGGGTTTCGTCAAAGGTCCAGTTCGTCATGTCACGGCCCAGACTGCGAATGTAGATGCCGAGAAAAATCAGAGCCACCGCGCGCCACAGTGCATGCAGCGTGAGGCTGCTTTTCGACTGCCCTTTACCGACTCGTGCTGAGACGGAGAACACGAGTGCGGTGCCCGTTAGAAAAGCGAATGAGGGATGGATCAGGTCATTGAGCGAGCAGCCAAACCACGGGACGTGAGAGGAATGAAACCCGATGAATCGCCAGACTACGCTGTCAGGAAAGTTAAGCGCCACTTCATCAAGCTCCATGAGGCGCATACCGACGAGGAACATGACGATTCCACGATACACATCGAGCGAGGAGAGGCGGGTCATGCGATCAGCGATTGTCCAAAATCTGAAACAGATTGTGGCGGTGATCGGTCCACAGCGGCACGTTGATATCACGCGCATAATCTGGGACGATGGGTGGATTCGCCTGAATGAAAGCGGCGTTGCGAGTCAGCAACATGTAATCCGTGGGGTAGCAGCCGTCCTCGTCTGAATCATTGGCTAGACGTAGGCTGTGCAGGCCGAACTCACTCGCGACTCGCGCGACGACGGGAGCTAGATTCAGCGAGTGATTCGTGATGTGTACGACGATGATCCCGTCTTGCTTTAGATGGCGCAGGTAGAGTTCAAAGGCCTCGCGCGTGAGCAGATGCACGGGCACCGAGTCGCCGCTAAAGGCGTCTAGCAGCAGCACGTCAAAGTTCTGCGGTTTCTCATGCTCTAGCGTGAGGCGTGCATCACCGATGACGGACTCGTAAACCGCGCCGCGTGTCTGCATGTCTGGGATGAAGGTGAACCACTTCAATGCTAGCCGCTCGGCGTTGGGATTGATCTCATAGAAGCGGTAGGTTTGTCCTTTCTCAGCGTAGCAGGCCACGGTGCCTGCGCCCATGCCGATCACGCCAACGCGGGCATCAGGCTGATTTTTCAGCGTCTCAAGCGCACGTCCGATTCCGGTGGGTCGTGAGTAATAGGTCAGCGGATCACGCCGCCGCGCCGGCGTCATGTTTTGTCGGCCATGTTTGACATTGCCGCTGATGAAGGAGCGCAGCGTTTCACCGGTGTCCTCATCTTGGTACTCGGAGACGGAAAGCAGTCCGTAGAAGTCACGATGAAGTTCTTTTTTCTCATCAAAGGTGAACTCCAAGCGGCCTATGTAAATGAGTCCTACCAGCGTCAGCATTCCCCATGCGACTTGCCAAGGACGGGTGCGCAGCACGGCTGGAAGTCCGGCAAAAGCAACCCAGGCTACGAGTGCGAAACCCGCGAGCAGCGCCAGTGACCATTCCAAGTAAGTATCAAATACCAGCGGTGCCACGATGCTCACGATCAGCCCGCCCAGCGCCCCGCCAGCAGACATCAGCAGGTAGTACTCTGTGAGGAATTTTTTATCAGGCTTTAAGCGCGCGAGCTCTCCATGACAAACCATGCAGACGGTGAACATGGCGGCCAACTGCACGACTAACTCAGCCACAAAACTCGACGTCCAATTTTCAAACTCATACATGGCCGTGCCAAAGAACAGCAGCGCCATCGCCGGCAGTGCCCACGCGCTGCGCGCATACCAGCGCGGATGATCAAAGCAGATGATGAATGAGACGAGATACAGACTGAGAGGCGCGACCCATAGAAATGGAATCACCGCGACATCCTGACAAACATGATTGGTGGTGCTCAGCAGAAGCAGTGAGGCAAAACCTGGCAGCAGCAGCCACAGCACGCGTCTCATCCAGGTAGGTTTGATTGCATGTGTTTCCGCCTGCGGATGTGGATCACCCTCCGGCGTGATCACATCTGGGCGCGTGCGATTGGTAAGAGCGCAGACAGCCATGAGCAGCACAAACACGACGAAAACGCTGGACCATATCTGCGCCTGCGTCATCACGTCCCACCGTGTCTCGATCAACACGGGATAAGTCAGCAGCGCGGTGAGTGAGCCAATATTCGATAGTGAATACAAGCGCCATGGGCTGCGCTGCGGATACAAATGTGAAAACCACACCTGGAGCAGCGGACTTGTGGCGGAGAGCACAAGATACGGAAAGCCGACAGTCCATGCGAGCAGCATCAAAATACGCAGGACTGGTTCCTCAGCTCCGGTGGGTTTCAGCGCCGCATCTGGTACGATAGGCAGCAGCAGGACTGCGATCAGCAGCGCTGCACCGTGCACCCAAGCCTGCGTGCGTGGCCGACATTTCGCGAGCAAGTGCGCGTAGCTGTATCCACCAAACAACACAACTTGGAAAAATAGCATGCACGTCGTCCACACGCCGGGACTGCCGCCGAACCATGGCAAGATGAATTTGCTGATGACGGGCTGTACTTGAAACAGCAGGAAGGCACCGAGAAGGCTAACCAAACAGAAGACGAGGTTCATAGATGGGTCAGTAGTAGCGTTCGAGTTTGCGCCGGCTCTCGCGATCTAAGTCGGTCATCTTTGGCACGAGATAGCGTGTGCCCAGTTTGTCGATGATCACAAGACGACCGCCACCGAGACTCTGGATGCTCTCGTCCGTCTCGATGCGAAAGGTCGTGGTGCCGCGGTCGGTTTCGACGAGCCAGTCGTGGCCATCTGGAGCTCGTGTGATCGCCACGATACGGCGGATGACCGGCACGAAATGACGCTTGGCAAGCGCCGCATCGAGCGCGGCGCGCTGAGGAGCATCGAGCTTGGTCGGATCTTCGATGCAGGCGATCTCATGCCCTCTCGCATCCAGTATGGCGACCCAGTGCGCGGGATCGGTGAGAGGAAAGAGCCGCATGGGGCGCACGTCAGGCTGCTGGAGGATGGAGATGAGGTCGATCATGCCGCGTTCACCTCCACCATCGCCTGATGCAGCCGTGCATATGTGCCGCTGCGGTTCATGAGATCTTCATGCGTGCCGATTTCACTGATGATTCCGTTTTCCACGACCACGAGCCGGTTTGCTTTTCGCAAAGTGCCGAGACGATGCGCGATGGCGATGGTGGTGCGGCCTTTGACGAGATGATCGAGCGCGGCCTGGATCTCGCGCTCGGTTTCGGTGTCCACAGACGAGGTGGCTTCATCGAGAATCAAGATCGCCGGATCGACGAGCAAGGCGCGTGCGATGCTGATGCGCTGACGCTCTCCGCCGGAAAGCTGCTGCCCACGCTCGCCGACCATCGAGTCATAAGAGTCTGTGAGTTTCAGGATGAAATCATGCGCACGAGCCGCCTTAGCAGCGGCGATGATTTCAGCGCGTGTCGCGTCCGGCTTCCCATACGCGATGTTTTCAGCGATGGTGCCAAAGAACAAATACGGCTCCTGCAAAACGAGGCCGAGATTACGCCGGTAATCGACGACATCGATCTCACGCAGGTCGTGTCCATCGACCAGCACAGCGCCCTCACTGACATCGAAGAAACGGCAGGCGAGATTAACTAACGTTGTCTTACCTGCTCCACTTGGGCCGACGAGGCCGATCATTTCGCCGGGAGCGATTTTCAGGTCGATACCGCGAATGATCTGACGTGAGCCGTGGCGGAATTTGATGCCGCGAAACTCGATCGCCCCGCTCAAACGGCCAACCTTGCGCATGCCTGAGGTGATCGGCATGTCGGGCTTCACATCGAGGATGTCAAAGATGCGGTGCGCGCTGGTAGCCGCCCGTTGTGCAGAAGCGAGGAAGCGGCTCATGTTGTCCAGCTTGCCGTAGAATCTGCCCACATAGAGAACGAAGCCTGTCAACACACCGACGGTGGTATTTCCGCCAGCCACGCTCCACGCACCGACCCCCCAGATGACGAGCAGACCGATGTCAGTGAGCAGGCTGATCGTCGGCTCAAAGAATGACCAAGTGCGGTTCACTCGGTCATTGGTGTCAAAGATTTGCTGATCCTGCTCACGGAAGCGCTCGATCTCACGTTGCTCCTGAGCAAAGGCCTTCACGACACGCACACCTGGGATCGTGTCGGAGAGCACGCTGTTCATCGCACTCCACGCACGGCTCGATGCAGCAAAGCCACCACGCAGATGGCTGCGCACCCACTGCACAAGCCAGGCCACGATCGGCAGCGGACCAATGGCAGCAAAGGCAAGCATCGGATTCAGCGAGAACAGAATCACAGCCGTGAAAAGAATGGTCAGAGCATCACATGCGAAGTCGATGAAATTGACCGAGATGAAGAGCGATATGTTGTCCGTGTCCGAGCCGATTCGTGAGATCAGATCACCCGTACGCTTTTTGTTAAAATAAGTGAGTGAGAGCTTTTGTAGATGCTCAAAGGTAGCGCGCCGCATGTGGCTGGTGACGCGCTCAGCCACACGCGAGATGACATAAGTCGTAGCCCACTGGAGCAGCCATGTCAGCAATGCTGCGCCAGCCAGCATCAGCATGAAATGATACACACGCCCGACGAGCACATCACTCGTCGCCGTTTGCAGCGGGATGAGTACATCATCGACGAGAGACATCGTGAGCCACGGGCCGATCAGCCCGCAGGCCGTGCTGGCGACGGTGAGGGCAAACCCAAGCAGCATGAGCTTGTACCACTGGCTAGAGAATTTGAAGAGCCGAACTAGTGGCTGACTGGTGGAGGTTTCAGTGATGGGTTCTTCCGAGGAAAAGACATCCTCATCATCCTCTGCGGCGTCACTTTCAGATGTCGCCGTGCCGCGCTGTTCTTTGAACTTTGCTAGAAAGGCCTCCACCTCACGCAGATGACCGGCGGTGATCCGCCAGTGCCACACGCTGGACTCTGACTGCATCAAATGAATGGCCGCCGTGGCTCCCATTTCTTCCAGTATCAAATCTTGTACCTCAGCAAGCTTCCAAGTGTGAAAATGCGCCGCTTCGACATGCAGCAGACGCATGTTCGTGAGTATGATGAGGCCGCCGTGGAAATGCAGGCTAGCGTCTAGATCGATCAACAGCCGTGCTAGGACACGCTCACCAGCGACCAACTGCTTTTCGGCATGCTGGAGCAGAGTCTCGTGAGATTGGCTGGGGGTTGAGGTCGGCAAAGCGGGGTCAAAATCGACTGCGGACAGTCCCGTGGTTGCGGTTCTTGTCAATCTGGCGGCCTGTGTTGATTTCAGGCGTAAGACGGAATGCGGCGTCTCGTTCACGCACTATCTTTTCCTTGACCCTGCTTCACGCAGCGGGCATTTCCGAATCGCGCTCCCCTCCGCTTGTCTTCCACTATTCCATCCAGCGAAATTCGCTCCACTCTTGCCCACAAAATCCACGCGCTGCGCGGGCCGAATCTGTGGGGGCGTGATACGGTCTTGGAGTGTCGAGTCGAATTTCCGCCGCTGAGTGGCGTCGTGTCTAACTGGAAGGACTGGCTCGTCTCTTGGCTGCCGGCGCTCGAAGTGCCAGTGCGTGAATTGCATGAACCCGACACGCAGACGCTCGCGAGCCTGCTTCAGCTTGTCACGCTGCATCTACAGAGTCGCACGGATTTGCAGGTCACTTTTGGCAAAGTGATGCCGACATCAGAGCCGCGCGTACTGCGCATCATCACGCAATTTGACGAGGAGGCGGTGGCGCGTGCTGCCTTCCAACTCGCACGACAAATCATCGATGCGGCGCTGTGGGGGCAGGTGTTGGATGTGAATGCAGCGATTCTTGAATTGAGTGATCTGGCGAATGAAGTCTGCCTCGGCCCCAGCACGCGTGCGATGGTGGATGCGGCCAAACTGCGCGGTATTCCGGTGCGTCGCCTCACGTCAGGCAGTCTGGTGCAACTGGGCTGGGGCGTGAAGCAAAAGAAAATTCTCGCAGCAGCCACCAGCCAGACTAGCGCGATCTCTGAGGACATCGTTCAGGACAAAGATCTGACGCGACGACTGCTGAATGAAGTCGGTCTGCCTGTGCCGCAGGGCCGCCCGGTGAAGTCGGCTGATGATGCCTGGGCTGCGGCGAATGAGATCGGTCTGCCAGTCGTGGTGAAGCCGCTGGATGGTAATCAAGGACGTGGCGTGGCTTTGAATCTCTACACCCGCGAGCAGATCGCCACGGCTTACGAGGCTGCCTATGCTGAGAGTGACTCCGTGCTCGTGGAGCAGTTCGCTGAAGGTGATGATTACCGCGTGTTGGTGATCGGGCGTGAACTCATCGCCGCATCTCGTCGGCATCCCGCACATGTCATTGGTGATGGCGAACACAGCATTCAAGAACTCGTTGCCGAGAAGAACCGTGACCCGCGTCGTGCTTCAGATCACGCGGCTGCACTTAGCAAGATACGCATCGACGCCGTGGCTATGGCTGTGCTGGCGGAGCAGAACTGCACGCCGGAATCGGTACCCGAAAAAGGCCGCATGATCCTCATCCGCCGTAACGCGAATCTCAGCACTGGCGGCACAGCGGTTGATTGCACGGCGGAAGTTCACCCTACGATCTGCGCGGCTGCGGTAGAGGCTGCGCAGACGGTAGGACTCGATATTTGTGGCATCGACATGATCGCGCCAGACATCAGCGCGCCGCTCAGTCCGCGCAATGGCGTCATCATCGAACTTAATGCGCGCCCCGGTCTGCGCATGCATTTGTATCCCTCAGAGGGCGAAGCGCGGCCCGTCGGTAAAGCGGTGATCGACACGATGTTTGCAGCCGATTGTAATGGTCGCATTCCCATCGTCGCTGTGACTGGCGTGAATGGTAAAACGACCACGACGCGGTTCATCGCGCATCTCCTGACTCAAAACGGCTGGCGTGTCGGCTTCACCAGCACGGATGGTGTCTTCGTCGGCTCACGCATGATCGATAGCGGAGATTGCAGTGGGCCGAAAAGCGCACGCAGCATCTTGTCATACCCGCTTTGTGATGCCGCCGTTCTTGAGACCGCACGCGGTGGCATTTTACGCGAGGGGTTGGCCTTTGATCACTGCGACGTCGCTGTCGTCACGAACATCGGCGCAGGAGATCATCTCGGCATCAACGAGATCGACACGGCCGAGCAGCTTGCCGAGGTCAAGCAG
>JBEBGU010000717.1:0-2983 GCA_040081325.1 Prosthecobacter sp. | reverse complement strand
CAAGGACGCAGACATGGACCTCGTCATCGCCTTTGGGGACAGCGTGGGCGGCTCCACGCTTTACCTCTACCCCGGCAATGGCAACGGCACCTTTGGCCCCCGCCGCCTGTGGAACTGGCTGATCAGTGGCGCGCCGGAAGACATGCTAGCCACTGACATCGACGGGGATGGAGACCAAGACATCGTGGCAGTGAGCAAGTCCATCAGCTACCCTTACGGGGCCTACGTCACCTACAATAACGGCACGGGAAATGTGGACCAGACCTGCGCCTTCAGCCCGATCCATGGCGGTTACTTCTGCAATACCAAGGACCGCAAGCTGGTCGATCATCTACAGTTCCCGAATAAGCCGCGGCATGTGCAGCGTGTCGCCGTGGGGGATCTCGATGGCGATGGCAAGACGGACATCCTGCTAGGCTCATCCACGCAGGTGGGATCACAAGGATCGCCGCTCGGACATGGTGCGCTGGATGCCATGCGCAACAAGGGGGCGGGCCAGTTTGATGTGAACACCTTCAACACCATCGCGGAAAACACGATCCCGGCGGTGTTTGCTGGAGGCCCCTTCATGGACCCCTATGACGGCATCTGGATCAGCGACATTGCTGTCTCCAATGTCAACCGCTCAGGTTACCGCGATGTCATCGCCGCAATGGAGCATTATGATGAAGAAGGCCTCTACTATGACTACGGCCTCTACTGGTGGCCGAACAAAGGATCACTCTTCAGCCAGACGGTGGAGACAGACCGGCGGAACGTGGCCTTCAAGATCGGGCATGAGGTGTCCACCTTTGTTACGGCTGACTTTGACCGGGATGGGGATGATGATGTGGTCGTGGTGTTCAGACCGCGCTCTGGCGGGGCGACCACTCATGAAGTGCAGTATCGGGACAACCTGGGCACGGGAGACTTCAACCTATCCCTGACCAACGGCATCCTGGGCACGGGCGCGGTCTCCGTGTATCAGATCATCGACATGGCCACCGCCGACCTAGACGCAGATGGCGACATGGATGTCGTAGCAGGCGGAGTCTATCAGGTAAATGGCAACAGCGTCTTCGGCACGCTCGCTTGGTTCAACGAATTTCCCCAGCCACCGCCGCCACCAAAGCTGACGCCTACCCAGAAGATCGTCAGCAACAAAGGCGAGACATACACCGTCAGTGTCGTCACCGCCCTGCCATGGACCGTCTCCAGCGTGCCAGAGTGGGTCAGCGTGAGCCCGCTTTCCGGCACCGGCAATGCCACGCTCAACGTGGTGGTGCAGCAGGCAGCCCCTGGCGTGGGGAGGAATGCCGCCTTCCTCGTCGGCACTGCCCCGCACACCGTGGTGCAGCCTGCGGGCTCGTATTCTGGACTCTACGCCGGACTGGTAACGCCGCAGTCTGACACCTCAGGCGATGTGTTCGGGGAGATTAATTCCCTCATCATCGGCACCAACATGAGCATCACCGCCACGCTCACGCTGAAGGGAGTGAAGGTGATCTTTAACGGCAGCCTCATCGGCACCAGCGCCACACTCACCGCCACCGCCGCGCCCTTTGGAGCTATGACGCTCACGCTGGACGCGATCAATGCACTCGATGTCCAGGGCATCATCGGCTCACTCACTGGCACCGGTTTCAATAGCCAGATCGTGGCCCGCCGTGCGGATCTCTACAGTGCCACGAATAAGCACCCGAACGCAGGCACTTACACCTGGGCCATCACGCGCCCGCATGACTTCTTCATGGGCAGCACCATCGCCCATGCTAATGGCACACTCATCGTCGATGTCGCTGGCAAGGCGACCATCACGGGCAGCCTCGAGGAGGGACTGAAGTTCACCTGGAGCGGCTATGCCGTGCTCGGCGGCACCATGCCCGTCACCTTTCATATCAAGCGCCGTCAGTTCAATCATCCCCAGGGCGATGCCTTCCTGCACGGCACCCTCACCTTTGCCAACAACGCCAGCACCGACATCCATGGCGACATTGAGTACAGCAATGAAGATGACGTAAGCGCGACCTATAACTTCATCGGCAGCCGCTACACGAAGCCCGCCACAGGCCAGCCCATCATCGCCCTGCCCACCGGCCCAGGCCCGCACGCGCTGCTCCAGTTCGGCAAGGACTATGGCGACATCGAGACACCCGACCGTCTCGTGAGCATCAGCTCGGCGAGCGTCATCTCCGCCCCCGGCGTGGACGCTGCGGACAAATGCACCGCCACCCTCAATATCACCAACGGCACCTTCAGCGGCACCGTGGCCGAGCTGACACGCGGCGTGAAGGCGCACCAGATCAAGTTTGACGGCGTCATCCTGCAAAAGCAGAACCGTGGCATCGGCATCTACTACCCTCCCTTTGTTATAAACGGACCCTTCATGGGCAATGGCCCCGTGCAGATCCAGCCGCTGAAAGAGCAGAGCTACTACATCACCAGCCCCGCGCTCGTCACCGCCATCATCGGCGAGCCTTTCGAGTATCAGATCACCGCCACGAATGACACCTCTCCCTCCTACAGTGTGCGCGGCGCTCTGCCTGCACCGCTCAGCCTGAACTCCAGTGGCCTCATCTCCGGCACGCCCACCACCGCAGGCACCGCCCTCGTCATGGTCGCCGCGAAAGACGGAATTTCCGCCGATCGTGTGATCCGCATCCAAGTCCGTACTCTTCAGGAAGCCCTCATGGGCAGCTACCTCGGACTCGTGAAGGAAGCCAGCCCGCGCCGTGAAAGCAGCGGCATCCTCGCCCTCACTCTCACCAAGACCTGGGGCTTCACCGCCAGCCTAACTATCGACGGCATCAAGTATCCACTCAGCGGAAGCTTCCCTCTCGCCACCCGCACCTGGACCGGCAGTATCGTCAAACCCGGACTCAACTACCAGATTAGCCTCCAGCTAACAAACACTGGCATCACCGGCACGCTCACCGAGGCAGGAAAAGGCATCTCCGCTACCCTCCTATTGGATCGCAACGACTACGTCTTGACCTACGACCCC
>JBEBGU010000061.1:0-11214 GCA_040081325.1 Prosthecobacter sp. | reverse complement strand
TATGATTTTAGAGTCAGGCTTCGAGCAGTTTCGCGTTCAAGCGATCGACCATGCTGCGGAACTCGACAGTTTCACTCATGCGTCGGCTGATGACCTTGCAGGCGTGGATGACGGTTCCGTGATCACGACCGCCGAATTCTTCGCCGATCTGGATCAGTGGCAGTTTCACCATGTGACGGGTGAGGTACATGGCCACCTGACGCGCTTCAGCGATGTTCTTGGGACGGCGTGGCCCCGTGAGGTCGCTGACGCGGAGATCGTATTGAGTGGCCACGGCGCGCTGAACGCGGTCCACGGTCACTGACTTCGTAGGCTCCTCATCAATCACGTCATGCAAGAAGGCTGCTAGAGCGGATTCGTTGCTCATGGTGCCTTCCAGAGACACATGGGCGGCGACACGCATCAGGGCACCCTCAAGCTTGCGCACGTTGGCGCGGATTCGATGAGCGATGAATTCGAGAATCCACGGTTCAAGAGAGACATTAAAGTCATGCATCTTGCGGCTTAGAATGGCGACGCGGGTCTCGAAGTCGGGTGTCTGAATCTGTGTGGTGAGGCCCCATTCAAAACGAGAGACGAGCCTGCTTTCTAGATTCTTCATGTCGCTAGGAGCGCGATCACTGGCGAGCACGATCTGCTTCGCGTTGTTGAAGAGTTCATTGAAGGTGTGGAAGAACTCCTCCTGCGTGCTGTCTTTGCCCTCAAAGAACTGCACATCATCAATCAGTAGCACATCGACCTTACGATACTTTTGACGGAATTGGGTGAAACTCTGTTTCTTGATGGCTTCGACGTACTCATTCGTGAACTGCTCCGAGGTCACATAGCGCACGATGGCGCGCTTTTTACGAGTCAGCACTTCTTGGCCGATGGCCTGCATGAGGTGGGTTTTACCCAAGCCTGTGGCACCATAGAAAAAGAGCGGGTTGTAGATGCGACCAGGCTTCTCAGCGACGGCGCGAGCGACGGCGGCCGAGTAGCTACAATTGGAGCCAACGACGAAGCTGTCGAAGTTGAATTTGGCATTCAGTCCAGCATCAGAAAATGAGCGGATGCTGAGTGAGTCATCCACCACATGAGGGCTAGCAGCCGGGCGATCATCAAGATGACGCGTCGAGATGACGCGAGCAGCTTTTTTCTCCAAAGAAGCATCGGCAGTCAGCGGGCGTAGCGGCTCGCTAGCCACATGATATTCGATGGAGGCTGAGGTGCCGAGCGCTTCAGCCACTGCATCCGCAAAAGTGCCGGAGAAATTGCTCTCGATCCAAAGCTGATGAATGGGATTTGGCACATGCACGATCACGCGGTGGTCTTCTGTGATGCGGGCGGTCGTGCCTGAGAAGCAGCGTGTGTAGTTATCATGCCCCAGCTTTTTCATGAGCAGGGTGCAGATGTCATCCCACGCTGTTGGGATCACGGTAAAAAGGTCAGCACGATTTGTGTGAGAAGCTGACTTGGAGAGTTGTGTTGAGTCTTCATTGGCGGTCTCCATGGCGTTGTGTTGAGGCTGGTCGATGAGATGAATGAGGATAAAATTGGCGCTGTTTCGGGAGAAGCAGCGCCGCTTGATTATTTTAAAAATTACGACCTCTGTTTATGACAAGACTGTCACCTTTGAAAGTAAATGTTGAATCAATTTTCAATCCCCTAAGCATGTGGAGTGCTTTATATAAAAAAGATGTTTTGCATGTCTAAAAGACATTGATCAAAACTCGGTGAATAGACTGTGAATGATCTGTGAATAGACGGTTCATTTTGTGTCCAAGTTAAAGGTGGCACACTTCATGAGAGTGACTCCTGCATGACGGTGTCCCGCCTAACAAAAGAAGCGAACGATGAATCGTTCGCCTCTGAGTTTTTATAGCAATGATCGTGTCTTGTTACTTAGCTTGAGCCTTCTTGGGAGCCTTGGGCTTTTGGGCGACGTAGGGCGGGTTTGTGTAGGCCCCTGGAGCTGCTTGTTGGATGTTCGCGGGAACCTCGGCCTTCACTTCACCCAGAGCCCATTTGATGCCACCGATCAGGATTTGTTGGAAGATGGGGTTTGTCCAAACATCTTCTCGATGGCCCATGGCGGTGAACCAGACACGACCATCGCCTTCTTTGCGCGCCCAGGTGTTCGGGTAGGCGGGGCGGCCATACATTGAGCCTTCCATTGCAGGTGAATCAATCGTGGTGAGGACATGGATGTCGTCGCGGAAGTCCTTCAGCGAGTACCACTCCTCTTGAAAGGAGAAGTCTTTGCCCACATTTTCAAAGCCTGGGAAAGCGGGGTCGATCACGGTATTCTTGGCCACTTGCTGAGCGCCATGGATGATGAATTCACCTCCGAGGAAGCGCACATAAGAGTCAGCTTTTTCACCATGATTCAAATAGCGTTCAGGTCCCTTCACGGCCTCGTTTGCTGTATGGAAGGTGTCACTCGCCGAGTGAGTGCCGATGAATCCTTTGCCTGCTTTGACGAAATCAAACAATGCCTGCTTACCTTCAGCGCTCATGGGCGGTTGGCCGTCTGTGCCGGGGCTACTAAGGTCGCCCGTGGTGTAAAAGAACAGGGCATCAAACTGGGCTAGATATTCTTTGGAAAATTTAGAGCCGTCTTTTGAAAATTCAAAGGCCCAGCCCTGCTTGGCTCCGAGCTCTGAGAGCACCTTTTCAGCATAGCTGGGCTGACCTGTTTTCCATGAGATGACACTGTGCTCGAAGCCGCTCGATTTGGAGAAGAATAAGATGTGGGGCTTCTTGGTAGCAGAAGCTGAGAAAGCCAAGCCAATGGCAAGGCCAAGGCAGGCTAGGGGAGCGAATATTTTAGTTAGCATGGTTGTTTGAGAGTAAGCTAGGAGCACCGAGCTGAGTCGGGTTCAATGAAGGTCGTCAGCACCTGCGTCAATAGATCATGGCATCTGCTGGAGCCGTCGTTTCTTCGATCTTGGTGGCTTCAATAATCGGCACCGTTTGGTCGCCCTCTTTCTTATAGGACATGGTGCCGGTCACTTTGACCCAGGTCATGTCTTTGTATTCGGGGGCCTTTTTGCCAAAATCGACCGGCACTGAATACGGGCGCGCATCTGCTGCGCAGCACTGGACGAGCATTCTGAAAACACGCAGACGATGACCGTCGGCGTTGTTCACCTTCTCAGGCAGCACTTGAGCGATGGTTTCAACAGGCTGTCCGGTGATGACTTTTTGAACTTCGAGGTCGCCTGCGGTGTAGTAGATCTCAGGCACTTCGAGAATAAAATTACCCTCCTTGCTCTGCGGCACCTGCTTCTTCAAATCTTCAAGTGTGAAGCTGCCGTAGCTGTTCGCTTTCTCCGGCGGCTTGGGGGCTGCTTTAGCCACTGCATCAGGCTTTTGAAACTGAGCCGGAGGCGGTAGCGGAGCATCGGGTAACGGTGTCACTTTTGGCGCGGCACGATCAGGCTTGGTCGTCGGTGTCTCCGTGCGCAGGGTGAACTTGTCAGCGTTCGTGGTGTCATTGTTGGTGATCGCGTTCGCGCTGTAACGATCCGGCGACTGGAAGGCTGCCCAAGTCAGAGGTGCGGCAAGCACCAGGAGCGCAGCGATGCGGCCCGGCCAACTGCTCTCAGCGAGGATGCCGTGACTGTGATCATGATTCGCGTGTTCATGAACCCCATGGTCATGACCGCAACCTGCGTCGTGCTTGTGTTCATGACCGTGATCGTGTCCGCAGCCTTCATGGTGGACATGCTCGTGATCACACGCTTCACCGTGTTTATGATCATGGCCATGGCTATGATCGTGGCCGCAGCCGCCGTGCTTGTGATCATGTCCTTGGTCGTGATCACAGCCATGGGCTTCGCAGCCAGCATCTTCAGCGTTTGTGGTGAATAGATTAAAGAGCGCCACAACGGCCAAGCCAATCCCTGAGATCAGCACCATTTGGCGAAAAATGCCATCTGGCGGCAGATAGGCCGCGACACGGCCACTGAGATGAAAGTAGAGCAGTACGGCGCTCCACAGCAGCAAGATGAGGATGCTGAGAAAATGAATGATGGTGCGAGTTCCAGACATGGCAGTGTTACTTGGTTGCGAGTTTTTGAATCACGAGCATCCACGGCTCCGACAGGCAGCCAATGAGGATGAAGAGACCAATGAGGAAGGCCGTCACGACTCGGCGCTTGAAGACGGCGGAGTACATGAACAGAAGCTTGATGTCCATCATCGGGCCAAAGACCAGGAAGGCCAGTTTGGCGGCGTTTGAAAAGACCGCCATCGGCGCAGCAATGAACGCATCAGACGTGCTGCAGAGTGAAAGCACCATCGCCAGTCCCATGATGGATGGCAGCGCTAGCCATTCATTGCTCGCCACCGTGTCCAAGATGGATTGATCGACCTGTGTATTGAAGACGGAAGTGATGATGACGCCGATGGTGAAATACATCGCCGTGTCCAGGAAGTCGCCCATCGCCGTGCGTAAAGCATGGACTAGTTTTGCATTAAAACTCTTTGCTGGGGCAGGGGCTGCGTCATCGGCCAGCGGTGCGCTGATGCCAGCGATGACATTGTCTCTCAAAATCTGCGATGGGCGGAAGCGGAGCACGATGAGTCCGACGATCACCGCCACCAGATAGCCGAGAGAGAGACGAGAAATCGTCATCGTTGCATTGCCGATGTCACCCCAGCCATGAACCTTTTGGAATTCCTTAAAAGCCGTCAGCGTGCTCACCGCTACGATGGGGTTCATGATTGGAGCCGAGAGCATGTAAGTCACCGCGCAGGAGATCGGCAGGCCTTTCTGCACCAGTCGGCGAATCACGGGCACCACGGCGCATTCGCAGACTGGAAAGATCAGGCCCAAAAAGCCCGCCATGAATGTCGCCAGCACACGGCTTTTTGGCAGCACTTTATCCAGCAGCTTCGAGTCAAGAAAGGCAGCGATCAGGCCTGAGAGCACGGTGCCGATCAGGATGTATGGAGCACCCTCGAAAAGGATGCTGAGGAAAGCCATCAGGACATCCCCGATACGGCTAGGTTCTGGCAGAGCGGCGAAAAACATGTGTGTCCTGTCCTAAACGTTGCGCGAAGCACGATTCAAGCGAGAAACCGTATATGAAAAGCAAGTTGCCAGTAAATCCTACTTGATGGCTTTTTCGTTTTCTATTGGGCATCATGGCTGGCATGGCCTGTGCTTAATCGCTGGGTGTGGAGCAAGCGACACGTATCATCCCTCTAAATCCCATTCGTTCTGGGACGCAACCCTCAAACATTATCCGCATGGAACCTGATCCTGGCTTGATCAAGATGGATCTGGCGCAGGGCAGGGAATCACTCACTGGCGGTGATTCAGAGTCGGCGCAGCGCTTTGGTAGTGAGGTGAAGTATGTGACCTTCTTTGCGCAGAAGCTGGGGGAGATTCTGGGGATACATCAGTTGCAGCTCGGGGTTGTGGAAGATCGTGAGGGGCAGACAGCTTTTGCATCATCCGCCAGTGGCTGGCATGGGGTGGTGAGCAGTAACCGTCGCAGCTTGAAACAGGTGCGTGAGTCCTTGGCCAGACTGTGAAGCGCGCTCTATGACTCTGAATTCTCTCATTGGTGCGGTGGCTGCTCTACAACGTCTTGAAGGCGTGGCTGGGGTCATGCTTTTTAAAGGCCGCAACACGGTCCATAAACAGATGCCATTTTCAGATGGGCGCTCGCTTGATCTACAGGTGGGTATCACGCAGATGCTCGACGGTTACCGCCAAGTGCGGCGGAAGATGCGCCAGGTGTATCTGGAGTTTGATGGCGGTGTGCTACTGCTGCTGATTCAGGAAGAGTCGGTGCTCGTTTTGGTGCTGACAGCTCGTGCAGATTCAGACCTCGTCGCGAGCGCGAGTGCCGTTCTGCTCAATGATCACTCCACCCTGCTTACCCAACTGCCGACTGATGCTGGAGCGAGTGTGTCACGCCCTGATGATGGCATCGAGGAGCTGGTGGTTAGCAGTCCTCGTCGCATTCAGGCAATGACAGATAAAGCCGAGCCCGTGGTGAATAACTGGGGCCAGGTCCGCAAGATCATCGAAAGCATTTTAGGCAAGGTCATGGGCCGTGCTCAGGGGGCCAACCTGATCGATCGCACGCTAGAAGAAACCAATGCAGGCGACCCATATCGGCTCACGGCTGCTCAAGTGAGAAAGCTCGCCACCAGCGTGATCGACTGCATTCCAAACACCTCAAGGCGCCGGCAACTTCAGACCGAGTTGGAGTCCCAACTCGATGACCTGCATCTCTAATTTTCTCACGCCATGATCAAGCACTCCCTCGTCTCCGCTCTTGTCTCACTCCTGCTGGTCATCTCCGTAGCCGCACAGGATGGTGCGCCGCAGATCGAGTCAAAGTTGGACACCATCATTCAAAAGCTAGAGGTTAGTCAAAAGACACTCAACCATGTGGCGGCAAAGGTTGGTGGGGCTGAGGCTCCTGCTACAGTTCCCGCACTATCTGCGGATGCCGGAACAGCGGCAGTGAAAGCAGACATCGAGGCCGTGCAGCTCAATATGAACTACATTTGGATGATCATGACTGGGGCACTGGTCTTTATCATGCAGGCGGGTTTTGCCATGGTCGAGTTGGGCTTTGCTCGCGCAAAGAATAGCATCAACATCATCATGAAGAACTTTCTCGATTTCTGCATCAGTGCGCTGGTCTTCCTGTTTCTTGGTTTTGGACTCATGTTTGGCACGAGTGCAGGCGGCTGGATCGGCACAGATGCTTTTTGGCTCTCAAACCATGCGGGCGATGACAAGCTTTGGTCCTTCTGGTTCTTTCAGGTCGTTTTTGCCGGCACCGCCTGCACCATCGTTTCTGGGGCGATGGCTGAGCGCACAAAGTTTGTCGGCTATCTGATCTACGCGGCTCTACTCGCGGCTATTGTTTATCCCATCGGCGGTCATTGGGCCTGGGGCAGTTTTGGCGGAGCCTATGGTGTCGGCGGTGAAAAAGGTTGGTTGGAGGCCATGGGATTCATCGACTTTGCAGGATCGACCGTTGTTCACGGTTGCGGCGGAGCGTGTGCCTTGGCGGGCATTTTAGTGGTGGGTGCTCGACATGGCCGCTTCGGTAAAGACGGCTCACCGCGCTTGATCGCCGGTCACAATATCCCGCTCGCTGCACTCGGTGTTTTTATACTCTGGTTCGGCTGGTTTGGCTTCAATGCAGGTTCCACTTTGCTCGCGAATGCAAGCATTGGTCGCATTGCGGTGAATACGACGATCGCACCTGCCGCCGCAGCTTTGTCTGCGATGATCTCCATGTGGTTCGTCCAAGGGCGGCCTGACGTGGGCATCACGCTGAACGGGGCTCTAGGCGGTGCCGTCGGAGTCACGGCCTGCTGCGCCAATATTTCACCAGCATCTGCTTTCGTAGTCGGTCTGGTCGCTGGCATCATTACGACAGTCGCCACGATTGCCCTCGAACGAGTGCGGCTTGATGACGCAGTGGGTGCCATCCCTGTTCATCTTGGCAATGGCTGGTGGGGCACGCTCAGTGTCGCCCTTTTTGATGATAAAGGCTTCAGTGCTGAGAAGCTTGGCATTCAGGCTCTCGGCACTTTCAGCATCACTCTCACGGCTTTCGTCATCTGCTACAGCATCTTCAAGGTCGTGGATCTAACGATCGGTCTGCGCGCGACCGACACTGAGCAGATCGACGGACTCGATTTCTCAGAGCACGCGGCGAATGCCTACCCAGATTTCCAGACCACGGAGCAGTCATGAAATTCTGAGCAAGCTACTGACGCTGTAACTTACTTCGCGTAGCCGTCGGCTGGCTTACCGTCGTCACCGAGCTTGCTGGTTGTCCAAAGGATGGCGCGGGAGATGAGTTTCTGGTAGCGCTCGTCCGTCACTGTTTCGGTGAAATGGCCGATGGTGGTACTGAAGATGCGGGTCTTGTTTGGGCCGTATTCATTGGTCCAGGCGACAACTGAATTTGCCTCGCTAGCTTTGGCATTAGGGTCAGCCACTTCACCTTTTTTGACTTTAGGCATCGAGAACTGACGACCACTGGCCAGCGGAGTGGCGGTCAGGATCTGGACATTGTTGTAGAGTTCCTCATTCATCGTACTCCAGTTTTCCAGGCCCATGGTGATCGGGTGATCCTTCGCGGTGAAAGTGATGTCGATTGGCTCTTTCGGGCCGTGACTGGTGGACTGAATGCCGATCATTTCATACCAGCCAGCATTGTCAGCACCAGCTTTCACAGGCTCTTTGAAATTTCCCCAGCGGTAGCTGTGCATGGCGCAGTGGAGATTGATCGCAGGCACGCCAGCTTTGTGTGCATTGAGGATGTTTGCCACATAGGCCGGGTCCGTCACATCGGCAGAGCATTCATCATGGATGATGAGATCAAAATCCTTGGCCCAGTCTTTGGATTTGTAGATCTCAAAGGTGGCCTTGGTGGTTTTGTCGGGGTTGTATGCGACATCGACCACCGCATTCAGCCGCGTTTCGATGCCTTCTTTCAGCGCTAAATGCTGCTTGTCATACTCATGGCAGCAGCCTCCTGCGACGAGGAGGATACGCAGCGGCTTCGGCGCTGCATTGTCAGCAGCTTTGACGAGATATAGGCCTGTGGCGAAAGCCAGCAGCACGAGCGGGGCGAGTAGTTTCTTCATGGATGGATTGGGGAATACCCGCCAGGTAACGCAGTGTCGAGATCGAAACGTACATCCTGTGAAATAAGTGAGCGCTTGTGTTCCAGCGTCGTGTGGTGTTTCTCAGTAGCCTATGAGTAACCCTGCCTGCCCGATGTGTGAAATGACCGATGTATTAGTGCATCCCGACCGCTTTGAGTGCATGACCTGCGGTCATGAATGGACCAAAGAAGCCGAGGCTGACGCGCCATACTCGGATCGCGTCGTCAAAGATGCCTATGGTGCCGTGCTCGCAGACGGAGACATCGTGGCGATGATCAAAGATTTGCAGCTCAAAGGCTCCTCGCAGGTTCTCAAAATAGGCACGAAATCCAAGCCCATTCGCCTCGTCGATGGTGACCACGAGATCTCCTGCAAGATGGATGGAATTGCGATTGGGCTGAAAGCCTGCTTCGTGAAGAAAGTGGTCGCCTAGAGTCCTATCTGCGAGCGATCATAGATAGAGTTTGTCGAGCTGCTCATAGGCGTTGTTGAGCCAGACTTTAACACGCTGCCTCTCCAGAATACCCAGACCCGCCTCCTCAGTGGTGCTTCTATTTTTAGCCGCCCAGAAGCTGGTGCTGCCAGCGTCGATCTTATTGATCACAGGCTCGTGCAAGCGCTTGAGTGAAAGGGTGCGGGCATGAAGACTTTGAGCGTGCTCTTTCTCACCTGACTTCTCATAAATATCGAAGTTGTCTCCACGAAGTTGATTGAGCACGATCACGTAATTGAGCCTGGAACCAAAGCGATCCAGCAGCTTCTTCAGTAGATCCACCGAGTCTTTGCCGGAATCCATCACATGCCAGTAAGTAATGGAAAGTCCCAGGTCGCCTGCCATTTCAAGCACGCCAGACTCATCCATCCACTTCACCAGCGGATCATGCGTTTGTGCCGCGAGATCCACCAGGATGCGCTTGTCAGGGCTCTCACTCGCTGCTTCAACAATGGTGTCGAGGCTGTCATAACGATCTACCACGACAGGTGAGGCATAGTCGGCGTAAAAACGCAGCAGCGAGCCGTGAGAGCGATCTGTATCGAATCCTAAAAAAGGCTGACCGCGGTCAATGAAATACTGGGCGATAACTCGCGCGACGACAGACTTGCCGACGCCGCCTTTTTCACCGCCGATGAGATGGATGTTTGCCATTACTGATGAATGTGGATCTGGTTGGGTTTGTTTCCCGTGGAAGCGGGAGATGAAGCCACTTCTCTAGCATGTCGCGCTCCACTGGCGACAAATAGTGAGGCTATAACAACATTTGGCCTGCGTAACCGAGCGACTTTCAAATCCGTCGCCTGTAGAGCTGCTGAAAAATCTCATGATCGGTAAATGATCTTCAATGTCTAGGGAGTCGTCGAGTCGAAATCTCTCACCCAGCAGGACACTTTACGAAGATCAATCGTCTGATATGATCACGGGACATGGAGACGGTTTACATTGAGACGACTATTCCCAGCTATCTGACTGCACACCGCAGCCACCAGGAGCCGATGGCGTCGCATCAGCAGATCACACACGATTGGTGGGATCATGAGAGGGGGCGGTTTCGGCTCTACTCGTCGATTGCTGTGCGCGCAGAGATTTCCAAGGGCGACGCCTCTGCTGCTGCGAGGCGATTGAAGGTGATGGTGGGCATACCAGAGCTGGATGTCACCGCAGCGGTTCAGCCGCTTGCCGATTCCATCGTGAAGCTTCTGCAACTGCCTCCGAAAGCAGAGATGGATGCGACTCATGTAGCCTTCACGATTGTCCATCGAATGGATCATTTGCTGACTTGGAACTGCACACATCTTGCGAACGCTAGCCTTCAAAAAACACTTTTTGAGTATTGCACTTACCACCACCTACACATGCCCGTGATATGCACTCCTGAACTCCTCACCAAGCCACAGATATGAAAGACCACATTATTCAAGAAGTTCGTGATGCCAGAGCTGCTCTCGCTGCCGATTTTGATTTCGATCTACACAAGTTCTTCGCGTGGGCGAAAACGCACACCGCCGCAGAAAGGAAGGCTAAGCGCCAGTTGCCCACAATCCCGAGCAAAAAGTTGGCGACACCAGGAGGGGCGTCGAAGGCTTCCGCACCTCGGAAGCGCCGTGAGCGCTCCGCCGGCGTCTCAGCTTTGATGTTAGCCGATCCAAACTTGTCACACGACCATGCCCACTACTGAGATTGTGTCAGTCGGAGCGGGCAGTGGCCCATTCACATGCCGGAAAGTGGTGTTTGCACAGCGCTGTGACAGTTCTCTCAAGACCGATCGTGGTCTTTTTCAACCCATTCTTGATCGATTGATTGGGACTATGATTCATTTAGGTGATCATTACGACCATCCAGATAGGCCTCACTGGTTTTGTGGACGCTGCATTGAATACGGGGATGATGAGGACGGTAATCACATAGGTTATACCTGCGACGCTGAGTGCGAGCTTCTTGAGCTACTGACCAGCATGATGGATCAGTCCCCCACTAGACATGTGTTGTTCCTCACTGATTTTCAGTTTGGCCCTGAGATTATCGAGATCAGGAATCTGTCTTCGATAGACGAGTTCATTGAGTTGAGTCGCAGGCGC
>JBEBGU010000716.1:0-2993 GCA_040081325.1 Prosthecobacter sp. | reverse complement strand
ACTTTCGATGCCGACATCATGGCGGACATTCGTCCTCAACATGTGAAGCCGTTTTTGAAAGCTCTGGGTGAAGCTTGGTATGCTGACGAGGGCGCAATGCAGGATGCCATCCGTGATCGTTCTTCCTTCAATCTCATCCACCGCGACACTGCAATGAAGGTGGATGTCTTTGTCCCGAAGCTTCGGCGTTTTGATGGTGGTGAGTTCGCTCGTTCACAGTCCATCAAGTTGGAAGGATCTGACTTTGAAGTTCGCATCTGCTGCGCCGAGGACATCGTGGTTGCCAAGCTGGAATGGTATCGCCTCGGCGGAGAGGACTCGGAGCGCCAGTGGGGCGACATTCTCGGCGTGTTGAGACTCAATGAGGGCAAGCTCGACAATGAACTACTCCGCAGCAGCGCTGCCGAACTTGGCGTGTCTGATTTGCTGGAGAAGGCGTTGGCTGAATGATCAATGGCTTCGGGAGCTAAAGCTCACGACTACTTTGTCAGCTTCGCCGCCTCTGCCTTCGCCTTCGCGAGCACATCTGCCAGAGCGACCGGCTTGCCGCCTTGGCGTAGGCTTTCGTCGGCGGCTTCCATGAAGGTGAAGATCTCGATGGTCTCAGCCTCACTCACGGGTGGGGTGACGGTGCGGAAGAAGGTGCCGATCTGGCGGCAGAGGGCTTCGTAACTGATGGTCTTGGCGCCTTGACGCACACCGGCGCTGCCGAAGACGAGCGCACCGAACTCGGACTTGCCTTTCACGATGCCGCGGTAGGTGCCGACGCGTCCATCTTTCCACACGCCGGTGACTTGATCAGTCACAGGGCCTTTGGTGCGTGAAACGGTCTCGCAGCCGGTGCCCATGAGTGCGAAGAGCGACTCGATGCCATGGATGGCGTAGAAGAAAAGGTCAGGCGTGTCGTCCTGATACGAGCAGGGGCCCCAGGTCGTCACGCTGAGGATGTCGCCGATCTCGGGATTACTCTCCATCGCGATCAAATCGGCTCCGAAGCGCGAGGACGAGCTCGACCAGACCTTCACGTTGCTCTTTTTCGCGAGTTCAAAAATCGCGATGGCCTCGGCAAGCGTGCCTGCGACGGGTTTGTCGATGAAGACAGGCTTGCCCGCTTTGAAAATCTCCTTCGCTTCTTGCAGGTGGATGCGGCCATCTACGCTCTCCAGCAGCACCACATCGACCTTCGCGAGCAGTTCAGGGATCGTCGGCACGATCTCTACGCCCATGTCGCGAAGTTGCTGCGTGAACTTCTCTTTGCGATCCTTGCTGGCCGGCATGTCCGTGCCGCCAGTGTAGCCGGTGGTCACTTTGATGCCTGCGAGTTCGCCCGTCGTCTCGCCTTTGTTGAAGAGTTTTGTAAATGCCGGGACGTGTGAGGTGTCGAGACCGATGATGCCCGCACGCAGCGGTTTGAGGTCGTTTTGAGCGAAAGCAGAGCTGACGACGAGGAGGGAGAGGAGGATGCGTTTCATGGTCATTTCTTCAAAAGGTCCGAGATCGTCTGTTTCATCATTTTTTCTGAACCAGGAGCTGCGTAGGCCTGCGAGGGCTCGTAGCCGCCTTCGACGAAGGAATGCTCCAACGGGATGTAACCTGTCACGCCATCGCCATAGCTCGCGGTGCAGATAAAACCACCTGCACGCTGCTGCTGGGCGAAGAGCTGATACTCGACAAAACTCTCGCCGGGCAGATGCACGAGGCACACATCCTCATTGAGATGCAGGCTGGTGAAGGGAATCGGCTCGCGGTGGCGAATGAAGCCGACCCGCAAGGCGGCGGCGATGCGCGTGGTGGGAGCGGTGGCGGTGTTTTGCATCACCTTGAGCATGCGCTCCTCGGGGAACTCGGGATCGGGCTGCAAGACGATCGGGACATGCTTCCACGCGAGTTTGGTGAGCGGCACACGCTTCGCGTCTTTCTCGGACTCGACCATCGCGGCGTGGATACGACCGGCGAGCAACGGACGCATCGCGGGACTACCGTCGTTGTATTTGCCTGCGCCGATGTTTCCTCCGCAGCCGGTGAAGTAGATGTGCGGCACGCCGTCCTCCTGCGTGCGCTTTTCACGAGCGATGCCTGCGAAGTCATGGCTCACGATGCCGTCGTTGTAGTAGCTCATGGGGTGCGTGGCGTAATAGTGCAGCGCGGCGAGCTTCTTCTCGCCGTTCCAAAAGCTCACCGTCTTCAATAATGGGTCGATGAGGCCTTCGGGCAACGCACGCAGCACGGGGTCTTTGCTGCCGCTGCCGCGCATTTTGCCAACTTTGCCGTCGATGACCTGCACTCGCCGGTTTCCGGCGACTTCGAGCACTTTGGCCTCGCCAGTCGAGATGTGCGTCACGGGCTGTGGAGCCTTCAAAGCGGCCTCGATGCTTGCCGCGATGCCTGCGAGTGCTTTCTCCGTCGCCGCAGCATCGAGGATGCCGATCTCAGGCAGCAGCTTTTGCGCCGCGTTATCCACCAGAGGCGCATTATGCTGATGCAGCGAGTGCAATGCCACGCGTTCCGCCGAAGTGCCTGCCGCTTTTGCCAATACAGTGCGCCAGTGAATGTGATCCGCGCCACGAATCTCGCAGAAGTCGATGGCGCAAAGCACGACGGGCTTTTCATCACCGATGAGGACGACGCCGAGTGCCAGCAGCGGCTCGCTGACACCGACCGCTGGTTTGACGAGTCCACCACAAAGCGGCGCACCGATGGGCGGTGTGACATCCGCACGAAACGGCGCGATTTGGACCGCAAAGGCTTGAACCGAAAGCAGGGTTAAGAAGAATAGAGTTTTCATTACGGGTAACAGGGGATCGCGTGCTCAGTCCAAATATCGTAGCTCATTGCTTGCGAGCAGCGCCTGGCAAAAAGCGGCCCAGGAATCACTGAGTCGAATGGTTTCGTCGTTTTGCGTGGAGACAAGCATCGAGTCCGTCTCGCGGACGAAGTCGCGTGCGCGCTGCACCTCGGTATCGGTGGCGGAGCGGCCGAGAGCACTGCGATAG
>JBEBGU010000060.1:0-11241 GCA_040081325.1 Prosthecobacter sp. | reverse complement strand
GGGTCGTTGTGGTCCGCCTCTACGGAGCGGACAAGACTTTCCTGATCGGCTGAGGCGGACGGCGAATCTTCTGGGGTGGCTGCATGGTTTCTAAAAACTGGAATCTTACAATTTGAAACATCTGCCCCTTCCACTTCTGTCGTTGATCGGGAGTGGATGCTCGCCATCTCTGGGGGGACTCTCCCAGTGAATGGAAACGCCAGTACACAATCCAACTTCGACTTCCGGACAGGGCGCGAGACAGCCATCGCGACGGCCCTCTTCTCCGAAAGAGATCGCGCAGCTTGCTCTGCCCTTAACCGACAGCGAGCGAAAGGAATCCAGGAAGCAGCTCGACAAGCTCCATCCCGGCAACCGTTTACGCCTGATGTTTGGGCAGCCCTTGTTGCCAAAAGATCCCGAGAGTGGGGAGTCCCACTGATCCGGCTAGATGGCCTGGGCATTGGCAGAGATCCTGATGATCATTTGATCTCCCGCTACATGCAGCCGCTGAAGACGGGTGCCGAGGCCAGCCCTTTTGCCGATGCGGATTGGCAGGTGGTTTATAAGCTCTTCCCACTCCATGCCAGTGGTGGCTTGGGCAAGACTTTTGAGATCGACCGCTACCCAGACGATCAGGGATTTGAGATGACCGTGCGTGATGCGGTGCTGATCGAGACGATGGAAAAACTCATCGTCCTGCATGATGCGGGCGCTCACCCCACGGAACTCGTCGGCATCGACGAACAAGGTGACTATCTAGTAGTGAAGCAGCCGCTGGCCTATCCCTACAAGGATCTGGATGAGGATCGTCTCATCGCGCTAGATCGAATCCGCGCTGTGCCCTGCCGCGCGCGTTTTCGACGAGCTGTGTGGATTCTCTGGGAGCATAAGCAGGCCTGGGTGCTGAGTGATCTGCACCCTGGAAACATCATGCGCGATGCCGCCGACCAGCCAACAATTATCGACGCCCTGCTTTCGCCCTTACCACCCGCGATGATTCAAAGTGACCGACTCCTGGCAGAGGATGTTGAAGACGCCCGCGCTCTCCGCGAGGATCGGCCACTGCCATCTCGCGATGTCTTTGCGGCGATCTCGGATGATGAGTTGTAGCAAATCCGCATTGGCACCATGCAGGATTCGTTCATAGTCGCGCACCTCCATGAAAACCCATCGTCTCCTCGCTGCTCTTATCGTCCTTTCAGTCCTGCCTGCCACTGCTTCGGAGGATGGATTCACGCCGCTCTTTGATGGCAAGACCATGACTGGCTGGAAGAATGCCTATGACTGGGGCAAGATCGAAGTGGTGGACGGTGAGATCCATCTGACGGGCGAGAAGAAATTCTTCGTCGTCACCGAGAAGACTTACAGCGACTTCATCTTTGAGGGCGACATCTTCCTCCCTGAAGGCCAAGCCAACAGTGGCTTCATGTTCCGCGCGCATGCGGAGAAGAACAAAGTCTTCGGCTACCAGGCCGAGGTCGATGGCGATGCGAAACGCAAGTGGTCCGGCGGTCTCTATGATGAAGGCCGTCGCATGTGGTTCATCAGTCCCATCAAAGGCAATAAAGAGAGCGAAGACGCCTTCCGTGCCCGTGCTGGAGACGCCTTCAAGCGCAATGACTGGAACACCTACCGCATCACCTGCCAGGGCAATAAATTGAAGATCGAGGTCAACGGCGTGGTCACCACAGACGTGGAAGACAGCACTGATGCCAGCGGCGTCATCGCCATCCAGCATCACGGCGAAAAAGGAGCCACCTACAAGTTCCGCAATCTTCGGATCAAGGAGCTGAAGTAATCGCACTCTCTCAAACGCAACTTACCCTTTCACCCTTATGACCATCACCCCAGACCAATACGAAAAGCTCGGTGCCTTTTACCTCGGACGCGGTTACGACTTGGAGAAAAAAGAACTCCAGGAAGACCTCGTCATGTATGACTCGAAGGACTTGGTCACGCATGGGGTGGTGCTCGGTATGACGGGTTCAGGTAAGACGGGACTTTGCCTCGCATTGCTCGAAGAAGCCGCCATGGACGGCATTCCGCTCATCGCCATTGATCCGAAGGGAGACATCGGCAATGCGCTGCTGACTTTCCCAAACCTGAGTCCTGAGGAGTTTAAACCTTGGGTCAACACAGACGATGCCCGCCGCAAAGGTATCAGCGTGGATGAGTATGCCACCCAGCAATCCGACCTTTGGAAAAAAGGGCTCGGCGACTGGGGACAAAGTGCTGATCGTATCAAAAAGCTGCGTGAGACAGTGGATATGGCCATCTACACGCCGGGCAGTAATGCGGGCCTGCCAGTCTCCATCCTCAGTTCGCTGGATTGCCCGCCGACTGAGGTGATGGACGATGCTGAGACGCTCGGAGATCGCATCGAAAGCACTGTGTCCTCCATGCTCGGCCTCATGGACATTGAGGCTGATCCTGTTCAGTCACCAGAGCATATCCTTCTCTCTAACATCATCGGTCACTGCTGGAAGAAGGGGCAAAACGTCTCGCTGGAAAACCTCGTTCGTCACATTCAGCAGCCGCCGATTCGCAAAGTCGGCGTCGTCGATATTGACACCTTCATGCCTGAAGCCAAGCGCACTACTCTGGCCATGAAGATGAACAACCTCATCGCCTCACCAGGCTTCGCTTCGTGGCTTGAGGGTGATCCGCTAAACATTCAGCGCATGTATTACACCGCTGAAGGTAAGCCACGCATCACCATCTTTAACATTGCCCATCTCAATGATAGCGAGCGCATGTTTTTCGTGTCGCTCTTACTGAATCAATTGTTGGGCTGGATGCGCACTCAGCAGGGCACGACTTCTCTCCGGGCCATGTTTTACATGGACGAGATCTACGGCTACCTGCCACCGACCGCCATGCCGCCATCGAAGAAGCCGATGATGATCCTGCTCAAACAGGCCCGTGCCTTTGGACTCGGCATCCTCGTCGCCACGCAGAACCCAGTGGATCTCGATTACAAGGCACTCGCCAACATTGGCACCTGGTGGATCGGTCGCCTGCAAACCGAGCGCGATAAAGCTCGCCTGCTTGATGGACTCGAAGGCGCGGTCAGCAGCAGCGGTGGCAAATTTGACCGCAGAGAAATGGAAGTCGCCATCTCTGGTCTCGGCAACCGTGTGTTTCTCATGAACAACGTCCATGAAGATGGCCCGTGCATCTTCCACGTCCGCTGGATCATGAGCTACCTCAGTGGCCCGCTCGCCAGAGATCAAATCAAGCGCTTGATGGACCCGATCCGCCCGTCCAAGAAAGCCGCCGCTGCCAGTGAAGACGACGGCTTCCTCCCGCCTGGAGCCACGGCCGCGCCTGCCGCTGATCGAAACACCATCAAGCCCAAGCTGCCCGAAGGCACCGCCGAATACTTCCTGCCAAGTGATATCAGTGGCGACACCCTTTGTTATGTCCCCGCCATCTTGAGAAATGCCATCGTCAATTTTGACGATGCCAAACGTAAGATCACAGGGCGCAGCAGTGTGACCTTGGTCAATCCAATCGACGTCAGCAACCAACGCGTCATTTGGGACAAATTCGTCGAGATCCCTCGTGATGTGGACCTTTCCAAATGGAGCGCCGATGCCAGCGAAGGTGCAGAGTTTTCCGACCTGCCCGGTGCCGCGATGAAGTCCAGCACCTACACCAGTATCAAGAAGGACTACACCGACTGGGTGTATGCCAATCACACGCTGGAAGTCAGCTACAGCCCGGTGCTGGAAGCCTACTCGAACCCTGGTGAAAAGGTGGATGAGTTCAAAGCTCGTATCGCTCAGACGGCGCGTGAACTGCGGGACAAAGCCATCGAAGAGCTGCGTGAAAAAACCACCAAGACGCTGAAGTCCATCGAGGACAAAGCCATCAAAGCTCAGGTGAAAGTGGACACGCAAAAATCCCAGGCAAGCAGCGCCAAACTCTCCGCTGCTGTCAGCATCGGCACCAGCATTCTAGGCGCTTTCCTGGGTCGCAAGAGCGGTCTCGGAGCCATCGGCTCCCTGATGAAAGGCAGCACAGTGACCAGTGCCTCCCGCGTCATGCGTGAAGGTCAGGAAGCCGCCGCCGCTGAAGCCGAACTCGTCCGTTTCCAACAGGACATGGCTGATCTGAATAAGACCCTCGAAGACGAGACCCAGAAGATCAGGGATCAATTCGATCCTACCACGCTGGCGCTTGAAACCTTCAAACTCACGCCCACCAAGAACAAGATCCAACCCGACGCCGTCGGCATCCTCTGGCTGCCGCATGAGCGTGTGGGTGGCGAGCTGAAGAAGGCGTGGAGTTGATGCACGAAGGTTGAGTGAGGCGACTTCACTCGCCACATTCCCGCCCGGTGCCTACCTCCCTCCATGACCTGACCTTTGATGAACTGCGCGAGCTGATCGTGCGAGATGGTCTGCGTCCGGCTCACTCGGCCACGCTCTGGAATGCGCTGCACTTCCGCGCGGACACGGACTTGAATCAGCGCACAGACTTCTTGCCGCCGCTGCGGAAGTGGTTGGATGCAAAGATGGGGACCGAATATCACACAGACGTGCTACCCATCGCTTCGGAGATCTTTAGCAGTGATGATCTGACGAGGAAGTATCTGCTCAAACTCCAGGATGGGCAGGAAATCGAAACGGTAGTCATGGGCTACCCAGGTCGCCACACCGCCTGCGTCAGCACGCAGGCTGGCTGCGCGATGGGCTGCGTGTTTTGTGCCACAGGACAGATGGGTTTCGTGCGCCATCTGCGTCCTGGAGAGATCGTGGCGCAGGTGCATCATGCCCGGCGCATTTTACGCGAGAGTGGTGAGCGCCTGCGCAATCTCGTGCTCATGGGCATGGGCGAGCCGCTGCATAATTACGACAACGTGATGAAGGCGCTTGGCATCATCAGCGACACACGCGGAGCGAACATCGGCCCAAGCAAGATCAGCATCAGCACCGTGGGGGTCGTGCCCGGCATCCTGCGCATGGCGGAAGAGAACAGCCGCTACAACCTCGCTGTCAGCCTGCATGGAAGCACCGAGGCTGAGCGCGCCGCTTTAATTCCTGCGAATCAGCGCTGGCCGCTGAGCGAACTCATCGCCGCCTGCCGCACCTATTGTGAGAAGACAGATCGGAAGATCTTCTTTGCCTGGACACTCATCGCCGGGGTCAATGACACACCGGAACATGCACGCCGTCTCGCCTCGCTGCTGAGCGGTATCAAAGCGCATGTGAATCTGATCCCGCTGAATGAAACCGCAGGCTATGAAGGGCGTGAGAGTGTCGAAACAGCGGGTGAAGTGTTTCAACGCATCGTGCAGGATGCAGGTATTCCCTGCACGGTCAGGCAAAGACGCGGGATTGATGTCGCCGCAGGCTGCGGGCAGCTCAAGGCTGAGAAGAAAAGACGCGGAGAGAAAGTGACTCTCTGATTGTCTCCGCGTCTCCGCGTCTCATAGTCTCCGCGTCTTCCCCTCTTCCAGAATGCTCGACACCGCCACTCTCCTCATTCACTGCCCGGACCGCCCAGGGCTGGTCCACGACGTCACGGGTTTCATTTCCTCTCACAAAGGGAACATCATCGACCTCCAGCAGCACATTGATCCAGATCAGGATGCCTTCTTCATGCGCCTGGAGTGGGACTTGGAAAACTTCACCTTGGAGAAGTCGGAGATCTTTGACCGGCTCCAGCCCATGGCCCGTCGGCATGAGATGCAGATGCGGCTGCACTTCGCCAGCCAGCGGAAGCGCATCGCCCTCTTCGTCACCAAAGAGAACCATTGTCTCTATGACCTCCTCGCCCGTCATGAGGCCGGTGACCTGCCAGTGGACATCCCGCTCATCGTCGCCAATCACGAAACGCTGCGTCCCGCCGCTGAGCGCTTTGGCATTCCGTTTCATCACTTTCCGATCACGAAGGATAACAAACTCGAACAAGAAGCTGCGCAGATTGAGCTGCTGAAAAAAGAGCGCATCGACACCGTCGTTCTCGCCCGCTACATGCAGATCATCAGCCCAGCGATGATCGCCGCTTTCCCCAATCAGATCCTGAACATCCACCACAGTTTCCTGCCCGCCTTTGTCGGCGCAAAACCTTACCATCAAGCCCATGCGCGTGGTGTGAAGATCATCGGTGCCACCAGTCACTATGTCACCGCTGATCTCGATGAAGGTCCGATCATTCATCAGGACGTCATGCGTGTGAGTCACGAAGACAGCGTGCAGGATCTCGTCCGACTCGGTCGTGATTTGGAGAAGTCCGTCCTCGCCAAAGCCCTCTGGTGGCACGCGCGGGATCAGGTGCTGGTCTTCAAAAACAAGACCGTGGTGTTTGAGTAAAGCCGAGACGCCAGCGCTACTTGTTTAGCACCACCCGCAGCGCTCCCTCATGCACTTCAAATTGCTGAATGCCTGCAAGGAAGCGTTGCAGCGCAGGATCGCTCTCGATGTTCTTGGCGATCAGGTCCACGCCTTTGAGATCGGCTAACCAGGCATTGGGCAAAGAGATGCCACCGAGGCTCACGTCATTGAGAATGAAGGACAGCTTCTGCCCTGGATTCATGGTCGTTCCAAAGGTCAGTCTCATGCGTATCTTCTGACCCGCGAGAAACGGAAAATCCTCTGGAGCAGTAAGGATGATGACGGACGAAACGGCACCTTCCTCGAAGTTCACCTGCACGCTCTCGCCGAGGTTCTGTTTGGCGAGGTAGGCATTCACTTCACGCTCGGTGATGGTCAGCGTGCGCTTGGCGACTTCAGGATCTACAGGCATTGATGGGGGAGCCTGAGTCGTGATCAAATGCAACTTGTCATCGAGTACCGCCTGCTCCTGCGACGTTAGAGTGACGGGCTGAATGGGGGCTGGATACAGCGTATGTTTCACCCACCAAGCCGTCGTGGCGGCAGCGATGCCGCCTGTGATGAGGATGACACCGAGAGTGATGAAGATGACCTTCTTTGTCGAAAGCCCTGAAGGTTTGATTGAAGCGGTAGAAGTTGGAGTTTCCATGGCGGTCGTTTGGATGTGTTGTGCCCGAGAGTATTCAATTCACCTGAACTCGTCGCGAATAATTTCCGGCGTAATTTGGAGTCGCTTGAACGTGAATATATCGTCACACGGCATTCAGGTAAAAGTGAGTATGAGTCTGCAACCCTCAGTTTAAAGGCATTGCGCGAATATTCATGACTCACCGAGATTCATGTGTGTCGGAACCGTCGCTTGGGTTCTAGTTCGTTCACTGCCCTATCCACTTATGCGAAAAACGTCGTCGCGCTGTAATGTTATCGTCTTCCTGTTGTTCAGTGCGTCCTGCGTGTGGACCGCCCTGAGCCATGCGCATGGCGCTTACCATGATGAATTGCTGCGTGCCGATGAAGACATCGCAGCGCATCCAGAAGACGGACAGCTCTGGTATCGGCGCGGGTTTTTGAATGTGCTGCATGGAGCATGGGAGTCGGCGCTGGTGGACTTGGAGAAAGCGGATCGTCTGGCTCCGGGCAAGTTTGCGACTGACTGGTTGCGCGGACAGGCGTTGACCACGGCGGGGCAGTTCGCAGCCGCGAAGGCCGTGCTGAATGACTTCATCACGAAGTATCCCGATCATGGCGGCGCGCTTGCTTCACGCGCAAGAGCTTTGGTTCAGTTGAAGGAACACACCGCCGCTCTGGCAGATTATCGTGCTGCTTTGATCAAGACACCGAATGCCGAGCCTGATCTCGTGCAGGAAGTGGTAGAGGCATTGACCGCTCAGCAGCAAAACGAAGAAGCTGCGGACTTGCTGGAAATACATCTCAAGCGTCTCGGCAACAGCCCTGGACTGGTCATGAAAGCACTGGAGCTGGAGGTCGCGCTCGGACGCTATGACGCCGCCCTCACTCGTGTGGATGTCATGCAGCAGACGGCACCCAGGCCTGAACCCTGGATGGCGAAACGCGCAAGCGTGCTGGCCCAGGCAGGCCGCATCCGTGAATCCCACGCAGGATGGCAGGCACTGCTCACACACCTCCAGGCGCTGCCCAATCTCGAACGCGGCTCGCACTCGATGCAGCTCATCACCGAGCAGGCGCAGCAGGCTCTCGCCTCCTTGAAAAGCCTTTCTCAGACAACTCCCCCCAATCCATGATCCGATTACTCCTCTTCTATCTCTTGCTCTCCGCCAGCCTCGCTCACGCACAGGTCAGCTACACGGGCGGCGTTTACAAACAAGATTTCAACACGCTGCAAGGCACGACGAACAACACCACCGGCGTCACCTGGACGGACAACAGCACGCTGCCGGGCTGGTATTCGACGAAGTCCGGCTATCACGTCACCGATGCCACGATGGGTGGCACGGCAGGGACTTTTGACGCCACCAGCACCGCCAACAACATTGGACTGATCAGCTTTGGCGCGGCAGGCAGCACGGATCGAGCGCTGGGATCACGAGCCACCAGCACACTCTCTCTAGGTAGCACGAACGCGCCAGTGCAATATGGCGTGAGACTGGTGAACAGCACGGCGCAGACGATCACCAGCTTCTCCATCATGCTGACAGGAGAGCAGTGGTATGCCAGCACACAGTCGGCGGCGCACACCTTGCAGTTGGACTATCAGTTGGGTGCCAGCTCCCTCACGAGCGGCACATGGGTCACGAATTTCACCTCCTTCACCGCACCGATTGCCACAGGGACAACTGCGCGTGCTCTCGATGGCAATGCGGCGGCGAACCGCCGTGGAGTGGCGGGCCGTGTGTCCGGCGTCAGTTGGGCTCCGGGGCAGGAACTTTGGGTCCGTGTGACGGACACCAATGAGTCCGGCAACGAACAAGGTATGGCCATCGACGACTTTCATTTCATCGCAGATAACGAATCCGGTGTGTTTCTGAATGGCCACAGCAGTTACATTTCGATGGGCTTTGGTGCGACGACGGCCTCTTTGAACGCGAGCAGCTTCACGGTGGAGTGCCGCTTCATCCGCACGGGCCCTGGAGTGATTGCCTCGACGGGCACCGGTGGTGTGACGACGGCCATTCCGCTGGTGGCAAAAGGAGTGGGGCAAGCGGATGGCACGAATGTGGATGCGAACTACTTCCTGGGCATTGATAACGCGACGGGCAGGCTTTGCGCGGACTTTGAGCAGCTCAATGCGACCAATAACGGTACAGCCTACGCTGCGGGGCAGAACTTCCCTGTCTATGGATCCACCGTGCTGCAAAACGGCGTGCCGTATCACGTCGCGGCCACCTACGACACAGCGACGGCCACATGGAAGCTCTATGTGAACGGCGTAGCCGAAACGACAACGCAGACGATTCCGACCTTTGTCGGTGTGTTACCTCGCAATGACAACATTCAGGGCCTCGGCGTCGGCACGACGGTGAACTCAACCGGCGCACGCGCCGGCTTTTTCCAGGGGTTGATCGACGAAGCTCGCATCTGGAACTATGCCCGCTCCGAATCGGAGATCGCCGCGAACATGGACGTGGAGATCGCCTCGGCGACGGGTCTGCTCGGCCGCTACGGCTTTGACGAAGGCACGGGCACCTCCGCGGCAGGAACGAATGCCGCAGGCGCGGCGGCACCCGTCGGAACGCTCGCGGGCACGGTGCTTCCCGCGTGGGTGAATGCCAAAGCGCTCGTGGTGAACAATGCACCGACCGTTTCCATCACGGCACCGACGAACAATGCGTCGTTCATGGCTCCGGCCACGGTCAGCATCACTGCGACGGCGAGCGATACAGATGGCTCGATCTCCAAAGTGGAGTTCTTCAATGGGGTGACGAAGATCGGTGAAGATACGACGGCACCGTATCAATACGACTGGAGCCGCACGAATGCGGACACCGGCACCTTTTCACTCACCGCGAAGGCGACTGACAATGGCGGCGCGGTGGCGACCTCGGCCGCGGTGAGCATCACCATCACGCCAAACTCGAATCAACCCACCGTCGTCACACTCAGCAGCCCAGCGGACAATGCGACGAATGTCGGTGCGGTGACGACGCTTTCACTCGGACTCGCTGACCCCGAGGGCGACGCGATGACGGTGACGTTTTATGGCCGCAAAACGACGCCTGTGAATCCTGGGCCGGATTTCACCATCGGCACGCTGCCGGATACGCAGTTCTATTCACAGGGCGGCGAGAATGGAAATGGCCGCGGACCTACTTTTGCGGCGCAGACGCAGTGGTACCTCGATAATCGCAACTCAGCGTCGTTGCCGAATCTGGCCTTCATCAGTCACATGGGCGACATCGTCGAAAATGGCGACTCCATCCCTGGTCAATGGCTCACGGCGGATGCGGCGATGAAAGTGATCGAGAACCCATCCACCTCGCTCCGTGCTCAGGGCATCCCATATGGTGTGACGCCTGGAAATCATGATTTTGGCACTGGGAGCGGCACGGGAACCACCACACTCTACAATCAATATTTCGGTACCACACGCTTCCAGGGGCGCACGTATTATGGCTCGGGCTTCGGGGACAATAATTTGACGAGCTATCAGCTCTTTAGTGCCAGCGGCCTCGACTTCATCGCCATCAGTTTTGAATACAATACGGGAGCAAAGAGCACCTACCAGGCGCAGCTCGACTGGGCGGATGCACTGCTCAAAGCACACCCGAATCGCCGTGGGATCATCACCACGCACTGGATGCTCGAAACGGGCAATCCAGCGGCTTTCAGTGCTCAAGGAGCGAACATTTACAATGACCTGAAGGACAATCCGAACCTCTGTCTCATGCTCGGCGGTCACGTGGCAGGCGAGGGACGCCGCACGGATACCTTTGAGGGCCGCGTGGTGCATACTGTGCTACAGGATTACCAAGGCCGCACCAATGGCGGCGATGGGTGGCTGCGTTACTTCATCTTCTCTCCGGCGAATAACACGATCACCGCGAAGACTTACCGCGTCTCCAATCCGCTGAATCCAGCAGCGGGCACCTTTGAGACGGATGCGGACAGCGATTTCGTCCTATCCTACAACCTACAGGCGGCGGTGATGCCGTGGACGCCACTCGGCACGATGAATGTTGCCGCGAACGGCACCACGGCTGAGCTGAGCTGGACCGGCCTGGAAAAAAGCTCCGACTACGAGTGGTATGCGACGGCGAATGACGGCGTCAACACCACCGCGAGCAGCGCACGCCGTTTCAGCACCGCAGCAGCCTCTGCGCCGACTGTAACACTCACTGCGCCACTCACCGGTGCTACAGCCGATCTCCCTGCCACCATCGAACTCACCGCCGATGCCACGGATAGCGATGGCAGCATCGCCCGCGTAGAATTCTACGCC
>JBEBGU010000715.1:0-2995 GCA_040081325.1 Prosthecobacter sp. | reverse complement strand
CGCCTCTTCCGCGAACTCACTGCCGAAGGCCGCCTGCTCATCGCCAGCCATCATGATCTGCAAACCGTCACCGGCTTCTTCGACGACGTTCTCTTGATCAAACGAAACCAAGTCGCGTTCGGCGAAGTCGCCAGCGTGTTTACGCCAGAAAACATCGGCAAGGCTTACGGCACCTGATCACACGTTCAACCGAGCTTCAAAATGACCACCTTCCCCACTCTCACCGACTTCCTCGCCGAACCCATCGCCAAGCGCGCCTTGCTGGCCTGTTTGATGATCGGGTTTTCAAATGGATTCGTCAGCGCTTTTGTCGTGCTGAGGAAATCAGCATTGAAGATCGGCACGCTGTCCCATGCACTGCTTCCGGGAATCGCCCTGGCCGTGCTCATGGTTGGGCTAACGCAGTGGAGCGCGCTGGCTGGAGCGGTGTTTGCGGCACTGATTGTCGGTCTCGGGTCGATCTTTCTTTCCCGCACCTCGCGGCTGGATCAGGACACGTCGATGGGCATTCTCTACACCACCGCCTTTGCCGGTGGTTACCTGATTCTCACGCAGTTGAACATTCGGCAAAAGCTCGATGAATGGCTTTTCGGCAGCATCGTCGGCATGGCGGACACGGACCTCTGGATCGCCTTTGGCATCAGTCTCATCGCAGTGATCGCGCTCACCGCACTGCAGCGGCCACTGCTCATTTATCTCTTCGAGCCAAACATCGCCGCAAGCCTTGGTGTGCCAGTGCGTTTTCTAAACTATGCCACCTTTGCCATCACCATCCTCGTGCTCATTTCATCGCTTCAAGCCGTCGGCTGTATTCTCAGTGTCGGCCTTATGGTCGCTCCGGCGGCGACGGTGTATCTACTAACAAACAACGCACGCACTCTCTTTTGGGGCGGGGGCTTGATCGGGGCCTTTGGCTCCGTAGCCGCCTTTTTCATCAGCTACCCGCTCGGCTGGTCTGTGAGCGCCACGATCATCCTCGTCTTAGGGAGCCTGTTCCTGCTGGCCTACATTTTCAGCCCGCGTTATGGGCTTTTCAGCAAACGCACACAGCATTGAGGTTCTGTATTTATGGCGCGCTAGCGAACTGCTTGAGGTCTTGCACGATGGTTTCAGCCAAGTCATTGATCGCCTCGTTGAAGTGGCTTTGCAGCAGTTGTGGATTCACTGCATAGTCAGTCAACTGGGCACTGAAAACTGCTGCAGGAGCCTTGCCGGGTAGAGACATGCCATTGGAAAATCCCTTTTTGCGGATGGATTGATTTCCCAGCCGAAAATTCACTTCAGCAGCAACCATCGGGCGGAACTGCACATCATCTAGGCTTGAGAGCAAATACCTTGGAATGGTAATCTCGATGCGAGCTGGCGAAGTCGCGGATGCCGAAAGGCGTTGTCCATAAAAAGGATCGCTTTTTAGTAAGCTCAGCACCCTAGCGGTCAAGATCGTGCCCGGGTCTTTTGTCACGTGGCTCTTAATCGTCTCTGTGGATGAGCGGTTGGCCGACGCATCACGAGCGCTATCCGCAGCGATAATGATTCCCGAAACGACGGCACCTACGATACCCAAAAACGCGGGATTGTTAAGACTTTGAGCGACAGAAGCTTCCTTTTTGCTCGTGAAAATCGGGCTGTCGTAAGCATTAGCCAGTGTGCTCACGGGCGGCACATAAACGGAAGTCATTTTCTGTTTCTGTGCGGTTGTTAATTTAGAGGCGCAGGAAGTGAGGCTGAGTAAACTGACCAGAAACAGTGCTGAGAGATGATGAATTTTCATTGGGGAAGACGTGGGATGGCGGCTAACTCCAATCCGCAAAGTTCCAGCGGCGTCAATGGCTAGTTCCAAATCCACAGATCGCCTGCCCACCATGAAGGGTCGCATTTTTCCAGCGCTCATCAATGCTAGCAGATGAACGCATCCGTGATTCCTCGAACCCCCGGCGTTGACAAACCCTCCTGCCGCTCCTTTTTAGCGCCCCCTTTCCAGGGAAACCCGATCCCACTCACCAGCCCGCACTTTCTCCTTTTATGGACTACATCGCCAAACACATCGCCGAACTCGCTCCCTCCATGACTCTGGCCATCACCAGCCAAGCCAAGGCTCTGAAAAAACAGGGTGTGGACGTGCTCAGCTTCGGTGCTGGCGAACCTGACTTTAATACCCCGGAGCACATCACCGCCGCCGCTATTGAAGCCTTGAATACTGGCAAGACTCGCTACACCGAGAGCGCTGGTTTGATCGAACTGCGTGAGGCCATTGCCGCGAAGTTCCTCATCGACAACGGCCTGCAATACGACCCCTCCCAGATCAGCGTGAACTGCGGTGCCAAGCACTCCTGTTACAACGCCATCGCCGCCTGTGTGAATCCTGGTGACGAAGTCATCATCCCAGCCCCTTACTGGACCAGCTACCCTGAAATGGTGAAGCTCGTCGGCGGTATCCCGGTGATCGTCGAAACCAAGATCGAAAACGACTGGAAGATCACTCCAGAAGAATTCGAGGACGCCATGTCCCCGATGACCAAGATGATCATCATCAACAGCCCCGGCAACCCAACGGGGGCCGTTTACAGTGCTGAAGAACTCAAGGCCCTCGGTGAGATCGCCTGCGGTGAAGACATCCTCATCCTCTCCGACGAGATCTATGAAAAGCTCGTCTATGACGGCCAAAAGCACGTCTCCATCGCCAGCATCAGCAAGGACATCTTCGACCACACGATCACCATCAACGGCTTCTCCAAGGCCTACGCCATGACTGGCTGGCGCCTCGGCTACACCGCCGCTCCAAAGAAGATCGCTGACGCCATCGACACCATCCAGAGCCACACCACTAGCAACCCGACCACCTTTGCCCAATACGGTGCCATCGCCGCCCTCTCGGGTGACCAGCAGATCGTGACCGACATGCGTGACGAGTTCGACGTGCGCCGTCAATACATGCTCAGCCGCCTCCAGGCGATCAAGAACGTCAAAGTGATGGAGCCAAAGGGTGCCTTCTACT
>JBEBGU010000714.1:0-2995 GCA_040081325.1 Prosthecobacter sp. | reverse complement strand
GGGTTTCATCCAGCCACAGCAGGTCCGTAACATCCTGAACTTCTAAGGGCCACCCGGCAACGGCAAAACCCGCGCCGCTCTTCTGGCATCGCGTAGTGGCTGAGCAAGCCGCTCTACCAAGTGGATTATTCGGCGGTGAATTCCAAATACCTCGGTGACACCGCCAAACACATCATAACAGCCTTTGCCGCCGCCCGTGATCACGATGCCGTCGAACTGCTCGACAACTCGGTTGAACTCATGATGGTGGGCGACAAAGGGTTCGGAAGCGACAAGCTACGCGCGAAGTAAGTGGTCATGCAACTCGTCCAGGAAAGGCTACCAGAGAGCGATCAGCGGCGCCCCAGCGTGTATGATTGGTAGCCGACGCGCTGCCGTGGTGAGATGGCACCATGATTATGACCATCGCCTTGGTAGTGTCCGTGGCTGCCGCCGTAGTAATACTGGCCGTTGTGATAGTATCGGCTGTCATAGCTGCGCCCAAGGTTGTTATACCTGCCTGTTTGATAAAGCCCGCCGGAGTAGTAACGGCCATTGTAGAGATAGGCGTTACCAGAGAAGCTCTGGGGGAGTGTGGCGTAACTGTTGTAGCCGCTCCCATATCCGCTCCGATAGCTGCTCCCATAACTGCCTCCGGCATAACCCGCATCAACACAGGAGCTGAGGGATAAAACGGCAGAGAGGGGTAATAGTAATATGTATTTTGTTAGTTTCATTGGATTTAGTTGGGGGTTGTTGAGTGAATTGGACTGTGGATTAAAGTCGTCCTGTCAAAAGCAGGACGACAAGGACGATGACGATGAGGCTGGCACCGCCTCCCAAGAAGTGATTGCCGGAGCGGAAACCATAGCCACCGCCGCCGAGCAGTAGTAGGATGAGTAGGATGAGCAGGATGTTCATGATGTGGTGCAGGGTAGTCGGGTTAGTTCTCTGAACTGTTGTAATAAGCGTGGGTAGCGGTCCAGCGCTATGGGGTGAACACCCCAAACGGCTAATTAAAAGTGCTTCAAAGCTGCTCTGAAAGAAGCACTGGGTGATCGCGCTCAAAATATTCGCGCACTTTGGCGGCTATCTGTCGGTCAGTCATCTTGTCGGTCGTTTCCACGTCCACGAAAAATCCTTTAGGCATGGCGTCCTCGAGTTGTTTCTTCAAGTGTCCTTTGGCCTCGCCTGGTCCGAAGATGAGTATGCGTTTTGCATCGCGTATGCATGCAATGACTTTGTCATAATAGCGATGAAGGTCAGCCTTAAATTTACGTTCGGACACGTCATCTGCCGCAGTCGTTTGTACTTCGTGTGGTGCGTTTGAGCGTTGGCCGTGTATGCGCCCCGACTGGCGGTCCACATCAGACAGAATCACTTTTATTTCCTCTCCTGAGCTGGATTCCAGCACGATGACTGCCTTCCTTTGGTCGATCCATAAGCCGATGTTTGTTTTCATAAGTGCTCTTTTACATTGATGGAGCACACTCGCCAAAGACATGGGGTATAACCCCCAAACTGAAAACACGAGCCGCTCAATCTAAGACTAGCGTGACGGATGCATCACCACACATCACTTTGGAATAAGGACATGTTTCGTGAGCCTTCTCCATGATGCGCTGAGCCAGATCACGCTCGATTCCCGGCAGCTCAGCGTGGAGTTCCACGGAGATGTTATAGCCGCCCAGATCATCCTCGACCAAGCTTACTAGAGCGCGCGTTGTGGTGTCTTTGACTTCTGTGCTGAGAGTCTGCGCTGCATTGACCAAGGCGCCGTTGTAGCAGGCTGCGTAAGCTCCCGCAAACATTAGCTCAGGATTCAGACCGTGGGATTCGACGCCTCTCTCCAGCGGATTCCCCAAAGTCACATCCAGTATGCCTTCCGGTGACTTCAAAGTTCCTGAGCGACCACCTTTGGAAACGGCCTCAGCCGTGAATAATGTTTTCATCGGCACAATGTTAAGCTCAAGAGCATCATGCTTGCGATGGGGTGTAACCCTACGATCACAGTTTGACCACCATCTTACCGGTATTCTTGCCGCCAAAGAGCCCGATGAATGCTTCAGCCGCTTGATCGATCCCATCCACCACGGTTTCTAGGCTCCTCAGTCTGCCGGCTTGGTAGTGCGCAGTGACTTCTTTTTCAAACTCACTTCGACGTTCCAACCAGTCGCCAACGATCAGGCCTTTCATCGTGAGGCGCTTCGTTGTCATGTTGAAGAGATTGGACGGACCTGGTTTGGTTTTCTCCTCATTGTAGCCGGAGATGCCGCCGCAAGCGATGATGCGGCCATGCACTCGCAAGGCTGACAGCGCGGCTTCCAGGGACTCTCCACCGACGTTGTCAAAATAGACATCGATGCCATCAGGCGCAGCACGGTTCAGTTGATCCAGCACTGGGCCAGTCTTGTAGTTGAAGGCAGCGTCAAATCCGCACTCCTCTAGCAGACGCTTCACCTTGCCCTCTGAACCAGCAGACCCGATCACACAGCAGCCTCGTAATTTGGCCAGTTGTCCGGCCATGTTTCCCACTGCACCCGCCGCGCCGGAGATGTAGATTACTTCGCCAGCTTTCACCCCAGCCATCGTTAGCCCCGCCCACGCGGTCATTCCGGTCATGCCCAGTGTGCCAAGATGAACGGAGCGCGGCTGCACGGCTTTGTTGACGGCATGTAGTTCCTTGGGTCGAGCGATGAATGCCTCACGCCAGCCATATCGGGACGTGACGACATCACCCACTTTGAATTCGTCCGAACGCGACTGGATTACCTCGCCCACAGCACCACCTTCGAGCACCTTTCCGATCTCGAAGGGTGGCACATACGACTTCCGGTCATTCATCCGGCCACGCATGTAGGGATCGACCGACATGAATAGGTTGCGCACGAGCACTTGCTGATCTTGTAGCGGCTCCAGCGTGGTTTCAGCCAAAGTGAAATTGCTGGTGGTCGGGACGCCTGAGGGGCGCGAGGCGAGGCGTATCTCGCGGCTGGTGGTTAGGTTGTTCATCAAG